>NZ_JAUBPB010000038.1:0-62748 GCF_036700545.1 Microcoleus sp. SVA1B4 | reverse complement strand
GTCCCGCCCGTCCGTTTTGGACGGGCGGGACGCCCATCCCACAAACTTGTGGAAGTTATTTAATTCTCATTCCTTAATAAGTACAGCTTCCTGTACTTACCGCAAGATGGTTCTGTCCTCAAGCTTTCGACTCATTGCAGAGTCTTGTTCCCGTGTGCCCCACGGTACAATTCAAAACCCAAAATACAGGTTTCTAGGCGTACTTGTTGCTCGAAGTTTTTACCCGCGCAAGCTTTTCTGCGCTCAAGCCCATAACTTCAGTTTTCAAGGTGCGTTGCCTTCAGGCGACTGGGTTTTTAATGTGGTTGAATACCCTAGCCACATTACAATATTATCATGACCAAGAATAAAAAGTCGTCCTAGAAGGACGGGGCTTTAGACCCAATTTTTTGGTAAAATGCTTGCAGAGGCTGGTGCAGAAAACGGGCCGATCGCCCGATCGCCATTGTGTCTCACGGCTTTGTATATTCAACTCTAAAACTTAAAATTGCACGGACGATCTGAAATAGCTGACAGCTACATTATGACCAAATTGACTCTGGTAATCGGCAACAAAAATTATTCCTCTTGGTCGCTGCGCGCTTGGCTGGCGATGAAACAAGCTGGACTGGAATTTGCCGAGGTGAGAATCCCCTTAGACTGGCCGACAACCCATGAGGAAATTCGGCGCTATTCTCCTTCGGGAAAAGTGCCAGTTTTAATCGACGGCGACTTGAAAGTGTGGGAATCTTTAGCAATTTGCGAATACGTTGCAGAACGTTTTGCAAATGATTTGTGGCCGACAGATGTAGCCCAACGGGCGATCGCCCGTTCCATCTGCGCCGAAATGCACGCGGGTTTCCAAAATTTGCGCGACAATATGCCGATGGACTGCCGCAACCGCTATCCGGGAGAAGGGAGGACTCCCGGTGTAGAAGCAGAGATCGATCGCATCTTTGCCATTTGGCGCGAATGCCGTCAAAAATTCGGAACAGGTGGCAATATGCTATTCGGAAAATTCACAATTGTTGACGCTATGTTTGCCCCCGTTGTGATGCGTTTTGTCACCTACGGAGTCAAATTAGATTCAGTAACAAAAGCTTATGCGGATGCGATTTTGGCCTTGCCTGCCATCCAGGAATGGGTAGCAGCAGCTTACAGCGAAACGGAAAGTATTCCACACATGAAAATCTAGGAAAAATCAGTTTACTTAAACTCAAATCTCAAATTTCAAGTCTCAAATATGAAATCAGGATGCGGATTCTTTTAGTTGATGATGAAGTTGAGTTGACTGACCCTTTAAGTCGAGTTTTAACGCGCGAAGGTTATACAGTTGATGTGGCATTTGACGGGGCAAGTGGCATCAATTTAGCAATGCAGGGCAATTACGATTTGCTAATTTTGGATTGGATGCTACCGAGACAAACCGGACTGGCAATTTGCCAGAAATTGCGATCGCAAGGACGGAATACGCCAGTGCTATTTCTCACCGCCAAAGATACCGTAGACGATCGCGTACAAGGACTCGACGCGGGTGCAGACGACTATTTAGTCAAACCTTTTGAACTGCGAGAATTGCTAGCCAGAGTCCGCGCCTTGCTGCGGCGGCCTCCTACTTTTGATGCCGAGGTTGCTGTCGGGCGGCTGCAAGTTGCAGATTTACAGCTAGACTACGACAATCAATTAGCTTATCGGGGCGATCGCACAATTGACTTATCAGAAAAAGAATGTCAGTTATTAGAATACTTAATGCGCCATACCGGTCAATTGCTAACACACGAACAAATCCACCAGTATTTGTGGAGTGAAGCAGAAAAACCCAGCAGCAATGTATTAGCCGCTCAAATTCGCCTGCTGCGCCGCAAAATAGAAGTTCCGGGCGAATCTGTCCTAATTCACACAGTCTATGGCAGAGGCTATCGCTTTGGAGAAGCCAATTAAAAATCATAGAAATTGTACAAAAATCATTTTTACTTCTTCCCTCTTCCCTCTTCCCTCGGACTGACATCCATTACATCCGTTACATCCGTTACATCCGTTACATAATCCGTTGCCGAACTTCCTTTTTCCTTCGGCTATATTATCTATTATCGGGAAAGTGTGCACCCTAAACCAGCCTTTACGTATCTTGACAAACCAAAGTAATTACTGTCACCTCCGGCGGACAAAATAGTCTTCCCGGCGCATAAGTCCCCAAACCGCGATTCACGTACAGCAAATTACTCCCAACCTGATGCAAACCGCTAGCCCATTCCCAGTGAGTAACTACTCGATCCCAAGCCGACAGAAAAGGAATGAACTTTCGGATTCGTTTAGGAATAAAATAGCCAATTTTTCTGACCCAAGCGTACAAAGGGCCGATACCAGGAATAACGATTTGACCGCCGTGAGTGTGCCCAGAAAACTGCAAATCAATCCGCCAATTTTGCAGATTTTCAGCAGTATCAGGATTGTGAGACAAGACAATCCGAGGAATTGCGGGATTTATGGATGCCATTACAGGTTTAGGCGCAAAATCGCCCGACCAAAAATCTGCTAACCCAACTAAAGCCAATTCAGACCCCAAAGGATAGATTGCTTCGTTGTACAAAACCCGAATTCCGACGCTATTTAAAGCATTAGTAACCTCGGTTTTTGCCCTTGGCCAATAGTGGTCGTGATTGCCCAAAACCGCGTAAATTCCTACCCGACTTTGCAAGTTTTTCAATCGCTGCACTAAGCCGTAAATAGGTGCGGGATCGTAGCTAATAAAGTCACCGGTTAAAAAAATTAGATCGGGTTCAGCTTCATTTGCCGCAGCAATCGCCTCTTCTAGCAACCATTCCGACAGCCGCACCCCGTCATAGTGAAAGTCCGTAAGCTGTACAATTTTAGTACCGGATAGATTTGCTGGAAGATTGGCGATTGGTATTGTTAAATACTCTATTCGCAGTTTCCCAGTTAATAACCTGTGCATAAATCTAAAGTTTATTGATGACAGAGCGCTACCTCTAGCTTAGCAAATAAACAAGCAAGACTGCCAAACTAGATATTCTTCCCTTTTCCTTCTGTCCTCTGACTAATGACTACAGTCCGGGACGCAAAAAGTGGGATTACTCAATAAAAATGAAACAAAAATACCTAATCTTCAGTTAGGCTTTCTTGCAAAATTGTTTGGGTTTTACGCCCCCAACTACTACAGCATTTTTATAAAAAAATGACAAGCGAAATCCCCATCGCATCGGCTTACCACGCGGGGATTGCCCCTACCAAACACTATCTCATCACTAATGATTTATTACTAAGGATCGCGAATTAAATAACTTACAATTTTAATTGTTATTGTGGGATGGGCGTCCCGCCCGTCCAAAAAGGACGGGCGGGACGCCCATCCCACTTTCAAGAGTGGAAGTTATTTAATTCTCATTCCTAAGTAAATGGAAATAAACATGGCGTAGGGGAGGCAGAGTTTTGCATTAATAATAAACTGGTGGCTAGTATAGATCATTGCCTTACCCGCCCCTAATATTTTTTATTGTTTGTCGAGTCTGCCTACTTCTTAACTAATAACTTTTGACGAATGCCGCTTCTTCTCAATATATTGCTGGTGGTAATCCTCTGCCATATAAAATTCAGCAGCAGGTTTGATTTCGGTGGCAATATCTTTGTCGTATTTACCCGAAATTTGCAATTTTTGTTTGGAGGCGCGCGCGGCTTTTTCTTGTTCGGAATTGTGATAAAAAATCACCGACCTGTACTGTTCGCCTCTGTCGGGGCCTTGGCGATTGATTTGGGTAGGATCGTGACAGTTCCAGAATACCTCTAGCAGTGCTTCGTAACTCACCTGCGATCGATCGTACTCTATCAGCACAGATTCAGCGTGACCAGTGACTCTGGCGCAAACATCCAGGTAGCAAGGATTCGGCCAGTGACCTCCTGTGTAGCCCGCAGCAGTCGAGACGACACCCGCAACGGCGCGAAACTTGTGTTCAACTCCCCAAAAACAACCGGCGGCAAATGTGGCTTTTTCCATCGTGTTACTCATCGTATTGGGTTCAAACTTGGCAATAAATTATGCTTGACATATCCCCATAAGTGTGCATTCCCAAACTAATCGCGGCTGTACGTAGTTTAACAAATATTGTCGTGCTTTCTCCAAGGGCTCTAGGGGCGATCGACTAATTCCCCCTGCCAAAAATTGCTGCCAATAACAGTGTTGTAAATAATCGATTAACCACAACTGAGATTCAGTATCTAAAGTTTTATCAATTTCCTTTGCCAATTCCAAAGCAGACCGCAGATTTTGAGGCAACTGCTTCACCTTTTGCAGCAAATCATCGGGTATTGATTGCAGTTGCTGCCAAATAGAAATCGCCTCCCCAGGACTGCCCTGAGCCATCCCCAGTACCTCGGAATGATTCAAAATCTCCGCGAATCCCGCTTGCTGCAAAACTTGTGCCATTGCTTCGGGATTCAGCCGAGAAAACGAAATTTTTTGACAACGCGAAATTAAAGTTGGCAGCAAAAGTTCCACTGTCGGAGCAATTAAAATTAGGGCCGCTTTTCCCGGTTCTTCCAATGTCTTCAATAAGCCGTTAGCGGCTCCCTCAGCCATTGTTTCTGCTTGTTCCAACACTACGACTGAACGTGCTGCTTCTAGCGGCGGTCTGCTGAGAAAATTACTGATTTCTCGAACTTGTTCTAAGCGAATTTGTGGTG
Organism: Microcoleus sp. SVA1B4; assembly: GCF_036700545.1. Taxonomy (NCBI): domain Bacteria; kingdom Bacillati; phylum Cyanobacteriota; class Cyanophyceae; order Oscillatoriales; family Microcoleaceae; genus Microcoleus; species Microcoleus sp. SVA1B4. Next base: position 58,071 of record NZ_JAUBPB010000038.1, on the reverse strand, counting down.
GTGCTTTCCGCTTTAAACCGGCTTCCTCTGCTTCCTTTGGTGTAAGCCGTTTGCCTTGGTTCATGTAAGTTGGTTCTACCCAAAGTAAGTCTGGATGATTTCGCTGTCTCACGCGATTTTGCACGGAGGCTATTAGTCTGGTTTCGGGAATATTGGCTGAGAATAAAAGCTCGATGAAACACTGAGCGGCTAAACTTTTGCCGATGCCGTTAGAGCCGACAAATAAATAACCAGGAGCAATTCGGTTTCGCTCGACTGCTTGAGTTAGCAATTCTACTGCTCGCTCTTGTCCGATTAATGATGTAAAATAATTCATGTTTGCTCAGGAAGAAGGAAGTTCGGCAACGGATTATGTAACGGATGTAACTCACATCTTGCACCATTCTCAGGAACAGGCAAGATGCCTGTTCCACAAAGAGTGAATTTTCTTGTGGAACAGGCATCTTGCCTGTTCCTAAACAAGTAATTGAGAATGGTGCAAGATATCAGATGTAACGGATATCAGGATGAAGGATGAAGGAATAAAATCTAGGGCTTCAGCAATTAATAACATCTTAAGCGTCGGGGTGGTTGCTATAATACCAAAAGGTTATTGTGTTTTAACGGACTGCTCAATAATTGTTTTGAGTTAAGAATGTTAAATTGTAAGTTGCCGGAGCCGGACAGGGCATTGCCGTGTCTCTACAGATTATCTAGCGCTATTTTTCAGAATTGGTATTGTAAATCTTCATTGAGTTTATAAGCAATTATAAACAATAATGGTATCATATCGCTATGAGTTGACAAGGAATACGCACACATCAAAGAACGAAAGTCTCAAATGCAGCTAACAGAGAGGCACATCATTAAATCGACGGAACACCGTTTTACTGAAATTGACGAACTAGCCTTTAAATCCAAAAACCTCTACAATGCCGCCAATTACGTCATTCGTCAGAGCTTTATTTATGGATGGGGCTATGTCAATTACAACGAAATGAACCGTTTGATGAAGTCTCATGAAGCATACAAGGCTTTGCCTGCTAAAGTAAGCCAGCAAATCTTGATGGTGTTAGACAAGAATTGGAAATCGTTTTTTGAAGCAGCTAAAACTTACAAAGCTGATTCTTCAAAATTTACTGGTCGCCCGAAATTGCCAAAGTATAAAGACAAAACCAAAGGGCGAAACCTTCTCGTCTACACCATTCAAGCAATTAGCAGCAAAGAGTTGAAGAAAGGAGTCATTAAACTTTCTGGTACTGAACTTTCAGTCAAAACGAAAGTAAATCCCGATCGGATTTGTCAAGTTAGGTTGGTTCCCAAGTGTGATTCTTATGTAATTGAGGTGATTTATGATGAACCGGAGTCCACCGCTAGTAACGACAGCTTTGTAGCTAGTATTGATTTGGGACTGGATAATTTAGTGGCGCTAACTTCAAATCAACCAGGATTTATTCCACTGTTGATTAACGGGCGACAATTAAAATCGATCAACCAGTTCTATAACAAGCGTAAAGCACAATTACAATCCCAATTAAAAGGGAGTCGCAAAACCTCGTTACGTATTCAACGCTTAACCCGCTGTCGCCACCAAAAAGTAGATAATTATTTGCATCATACCAGTCGTAGGATTGTCGATATTTTGGTCGCACAACAAATTGGGACGCTAGTAATTGGCAAAAACGCACAGTGGAAAACTGAAATTAACCTAGGAAAGCAGACTAACCAAAATTTTGTCAGTATTCCTCACGCTCGATTAATTGAGATGTTGGAATACAAAGCTTTCTTGGTTGGAATTCAGGTAATCGTGCAGGAAGAATCTTTCACGTCACGGGCAAACTTTTTGGGATTAGACCCAATTCCTGTTTACGGGAAAACAGAAAAAGAACCTGTCTTTACTGGGAAACGGGTCAAACGAGGCTTGTACAAAACATCGACTGGTCAACTAATTAATTCCGATGTCAACGGATCTTTTAATATTCTCAGAAAAGCAATCCCAAATGCGTTCAGCGATGGGATAGGGAGCTGCGTAGTTCAGCCGAGGCGGGTCAATCCGCTCAAAGTAAAAGTGAAAGGGGAGGGGCTTAACGCCTCCCATGTCTATAAATGACTATACTTTTACCAGCTATTATTTAAATATCCCCAAGCTTCTAACCGGCGAGTTACAATAGCTTGAATTTCCTGAGCGACTTCATATTCAGGCCGATCGGCATTTATGCGAACAATTCGAGATTTATTTGCCTCGGCTAACTCCGAAAAACCTTGCTGCACAAGGCGGTGAAACTTCAAATCCGCTTGCTCGATCCGATCGCACCCTCCGCGAGCCCTTACCCTCGCCAAACCCTCCTCCACATCAATATCCAGCCACAAAGTCAGATCGCTTTCCAAGCCGCCGGTGGCAATGTCATTCAACTGCTTAATTAAATTTAAATTAAGACCGCGGCCGTAGCCCTGATAAGCGATCGTAGAGTCAGTAAAGCGATCGCATAAAACAATCGTTCCTTTCGATAACTCGGGTTTGAGAAAAGTTTCGACGTGTTGAGCGCGATCGGCAGCGTACATGAGTAATTCTGCTCGATCGGATACAGATTCGCCCCCATCTTGTTTCAGCAGCAAATGTCGCAGTCCCCTTCCCAGCTCAGTACCCCCCGGTTCGCGAGTAGCCACCAAGCGGACTCTCAGAAAGCAACTTACTTGCAGGAACTGTATCAAGCGCTGCATTTGCGTAGTTTTACCCGCACCTTCAACCCCCTCAAACACGATAAGTTTGCCTTTCATTGCCCTAACTTTCCACCTGAATAAAATAAATCCATATTGTTCTGTGCATCTGTTCTAGGTTCGGTATGATAATAAAGTCTAAATGCCTCACGGCTGGAGTTGTCTATGGCTCGCTATACTGGTTTTTTTATCGTTGCCGTTCCGATCGACCGTCTCCGTCAATCCCTGATTGAAATTTTAGAGTCATGCAATCTTGATATTATCTACAATACAGGAGATTCCGTCATGGCTCGCGAGCTTCCCGGTCAAGTTTCCATTGCCAAACTTGTCACCGCAGAAGTCCTAATTGAGAAAAACACGGCCAGCGACTCAGAGGTTCGCATGAACTTCGTGATTAAAAACGAAGAACTGCCCCTGCAAACCAACAACCACTGCCGTCAAATGTTCGAGCTAGTGAGTCGTTCAATTATGAACAACAATAACTGGCGACTTTTGGAAAGTATGGCACTCTAGCCATCAGTCAGTCGAGTTTACATTTTAGATTTTAGAGTGACTCCACAGATAAATCTGGGGCCTCGAACTAACGTCGAAACTTCTTTGGTCTCGACTCCTGGTGTGGGGGGCTTGTATCCGTCTTGGTATGAGGCCATTAGTCATTAGTTTCTAGCTAATGACCGATGGCCTCCGACTTTTATATGCAATCCCTAAACTTAAGCTCGAAATCCCCGGCGCAAAAACAAAGAATTTGTCACCACGCTAACAGAACTAAACGCCATAAATGCTCCAGCCGCCGCAGGACTGAGTAGAATTCCGGTTGCAGGCAGCAAGATACCTGCGGCTACCGGAATTCCCAGAGTATTGTAACCAAAAGCCCAAAATAAATTTTGGCGAATCTTATTAAAAGTAGCGCGCCCCAGCTCGATCGACTCAACAACATCCATCAAAGCATTTCGCATCAGCACAATTTGAGCAGTTTCCACTGCTACATCAGTGCCGCAGTGCAAACCAATACCGACATCAGCTTGAGCCAAAGCAGGGGCGTCATTGATACCATCCCCCACCACAGCCACTTTACAGCCTTGGGCTTGCAAAGTCGCGATCGCCCTCGCCTTCCCCTCCGGCCGCACCCCGGCCAAAACATCAGCCGCCGCCAAACCTAGCTGCTGCGCCGTCACCGCCGCCGCAGACGGCGTATCCCCCGTCAGCATCATCACCCGCAATCCCATGCCCCGCAAACGTTCCACCGTCGCCTTAGCATCCGGCCTCAGAGTATCTTTTAGCCCGATTACCCCCAGCAAAACGCCCCCAGAAGCCACGTAAACCGCCGTTTTGCCTTGCAAAGACTCCGACAATTCCGTCGCCACAGCGACCCCCTGCTCCTTCATCCACTCCGCATTCCCCGCGAACACCCGCCGGCCCTCCACCAAAGCCGAAACCCCCAAGCCCGGTTCCGTGCAGAAATCCTCAGCAGCTAGCAGCGGCAAACCTTGCTGTTGAGCTTCCAGCAAAATCGCTGCCGCGATGGGATGAGAAGCGCCCCTTTCCACCGCCGCCGCAATTTGCAGCAGTTTTGAGTCAATTGTGGAACAGGCATCTTGCCTGTTACCAGAAACCCCATCAATTGTGGAACAAACATCTTGTTTGTTGCCAGAAACCCCATCAATTGTGGAACAGGCATCTTGCCTGTTGCCAACATTAATATCTGAGTTCAAATCCCACTCCGAATTCTGGAAAATCGGCAAATAATCTGTGAGTGTAAGATTCCCGGTTGTCAGAGTGCCAGTCTTGTCAAAAACCACCGTATCTAATTGATGCACCCGTTCTAAAACATCACCACCGCGAATTAAAAGTCCGCGCTCCGCCCCGATGCCAGAACCGACTAAAATTGCAGTTGGGGTAGCCAATCCCAAAGCGCAAGGACAAGCAATGACTAAAACTGCGATCGCCAATTTCAAACTTAACAGCAAAGGGGATTGATAATGGATAATTGGCAATTCATTTCCCATATTCATTGCCCCATGCCCCATATTCATTGCCCCCTGTCCTAAAAGCACAGAAGGCCAAATATGAGTGCCGGCAAAATACCAAAATAGGAAAGTTAAAACCGATATCGCCATTACCCCATACACAAAATATCCCGCGACAGTATCAGCTAAATTTTGAATCGGCGCTTTGCGAGTTTGGGCTGCCTGTACCAAAGCCACTATTTGAGCTACAGTTGTTTCCTTACCGGTGCGACTTGCGCGCATCACAACTGCCCCGGATTTATTGATAGTTCCCGCCGCAACTGTATCTCCCGGTTGCTTCAAAACCGGCATCGATTCGCCAGTCAGCATCGACTCATCTATCGTTGTTTTGCCTTCGCAGATTTCACCATCTACCGGTATTTTTTCCCCTGGCAAAACTTGCAGCCATTCTCCGACTCGGACGCGATCGGCTGGAATTTCAATGTATTGTGGATCGTAGACCTCTGATGTCGAATTTAAAGGCAATTCTTCCGATCGCAAATCTAAATTTGCGAGTTTAAAATCTACTAAGCGGGCTTTCGCTGGTTGCAATGCGATTAAAGCTTGCAAAGCTGATGCAGCGCGCCGTCTGGCTTGCTGTTCGAGAGTTTTGCCCAACAAAATAAAGCCCAGCAGCATCACCGGTTCGTCAAAAAAGCACTCCCATCCCATCCGTGGAAACAGCAGCGCCGCGTTGCTAGCGGTGTAAGCTGTGACAGCGCCTAAAGCCACCAAAGTATTCATGTTGGGTGCATTTCGCCACAAACTGCGGCACCCATCAACGATAATCGGGCGGCCCGGTAGCAGCAAAGCTAGGGTGGCGAGTCCCCAGTGAAACCAAATATTGCTGAGAATTGGGGCTTTTGTGCCGAGTACGTGACCTAAACCGGATAGAATAATTAGGATTAGGGCGATCGTCAATTGCTTGATTTGCTGTCGAATTTCTTGCCGTCGCCGTTCAATTGTTGCCGCTTCTGCTTCCCGCTGATTTTCCCCTAAACGAGACTGAGAGGGAAATCCATTATCAGTCAACTTTTTCGCTAAAGCTTCTGCATCGACAGTCCCCGGTTGACACTCAACCGTCGCGACTTCTACGGCTAAGTTAACGCAAGCTGAAATTACGCCTGAATACTGCATGAGTTGGCGTTCCACAGCTTTCGCGCAACCAGCACATTTCATCCCCCCGACATCGAAAGTAACAAGTTCTGGCGGTGATTCTTTAACTGATATGATTTCTGGTTGAATTTCGGGGATGGTTTTGGGTAGAAATTGCATGGTTTTTTTGGTATTGATTAGAATATTTGGGTGCTTTTGAAAGGATTTAATGCACTGTTTAGACAAATGTCTATATTTTTATCATAGATAAATTTTGTGACATCTTCCGAAAGTGTTAGTTTTTTTTAATTCTTATTAGTTCCCGGCGGTTAAATCCGCAGTCCGGTAGGGGTTTCAACTACTTTCTGACTGCGAGTTTAATGCTAAGGCACACTTGGGACACCGCATTGCCGTTTACTTATTTGATATAATGATCCCATTGCCTAGTTAATATCCAGCTTTTATTTGACGAATTTAGCTATGACAGAAACACCCAAATTTTATATTATCAAACGTCCTGCCGGTAATTGCGAGATTTTGCCGTTGGCGGAGCCCTCGCAGACGATCGCGCAACTCGAAGAACAAAACCCCAGTATTATTGAAAAGTGGGGCCCTTACGATTCGGCCGAAGATGCCATCGCCCGCCGCATCGGTTTAATTCGCGCCGGCAAATGCCAACCAACCTAATTTTAGATTTTAGATTTTAGATTTTAGATTTTAGATTGAAGATTGAAGATTGAAGATTGAAGATAAGAAGGACTAAAGTCCTCACTACAAACCTGGTTCGTAGTGAGGACTTTACTCCTTCTTTACTGAAGTTTTTGTGACTAAAAACTACTTGGATTTAGCCGGTGCCGCACTCGGTTTTGCTTGCGCCGCATTCGGCTTAGCTGGCGCAGCATTCGGTTTCGCCTCCGCCTTATTGTTCCCTGTTTTACCAGTAACTTGCTTTGTCAAAACTTCCATAGCTTTCGCATATTGCGGATCGGCCGTCGTAGCAATTTTATCGCGATCGCGCCTCAATTCCTGTTTTTGAGCCTCGGTGAGTTCTACCTTAAAATCCGGTTCAATCCCGGCCTTGTTGATATCAGTGCCGTTGGGAGTAAAATACTTGGCAATTGTCACCGCCAAACCGGCACCATTTCCCACGCCTCGTACTGACTGAACTAAACCTTTACCAAATGTCTTTGTTCCCACCAAAACCGCGCGTTTGTTGTCTTGCAAAGCACCGGATAGAATCTCGCTAGCACTTGCTGAACCGCCGTCTACCAGTATAACTAACGGTTTGTCTGTGATCGCTCCCTTATTTGCCGTTTGTTTATCAGCCTCACCGACTCGATCGACCGTCGAGACGATCGTACCTTCTTTGAGCCACATCCGAGCAATTTCAATACTTCCGTACAGCAACCCGCCGGGATTGGAACGCAAGTCTAAAATATAGCCCGTTACCTTTTTCTGTTCCAAATCCTTAATTGCCGATCGCATTTCCGATGCAGCATTCGCACTGAACTGGTTTAAGCGAATATAGCCGACTTCTCCGATGGGAGTTTTCTGCACCGACTTCCGCACAGGATGAATTTCAATTTTAGCGCGTTTCAGTTTAAAGTCTAATTCCTTGTTTCCCCGCAAAATAGTCAGCGTCACCTCAGTATTCACCTGACCGCGAATCAAACTTACCGCCTGATTCGTATCCATGCCTTCTGTGCTCTTGCCGTCAATCTTAGTAATAATATCTTTTGCCAGAATACCAGCACTAAAAGCAGGGGTATCTTCGATCGGCGAAATCACCACCAACTTTTTGGTTTCCTCATCTTGAGTCAACTGAATCCCAACTCCTGTCAGTTCCCCAGAAGTTTCAACCTGCATATTTCTGAACTCTTGAGGGTCCATAAACCGCGTATAAGGATCATCCAGCTTCTTCAACATTTCCCGAATTGCTTTGTAAGCTTCGTCGTCGCTGGTATAAGTCCGGTTCAAATAATCATTCCGCACCGCTTTCCAGTCAACCTGGTTAAAAGTGCCATCTACATAACTTTTGTCAATAATTTGCCAAACTTCATCAACTAACTCTTTAGGGCTTCCCCGAAAAGAAGCCAGAGATTTAGAACTGCAACCAGTGTTCGCAAGAGTTACAGCAGTGAGTACCACCGCTGCTGCACTTAGAACAAGCCCTCGTTTTGTTATAACCATTTGTCTGACGCGCGGGAGAAAAAGAGTTCAGAATAATTACGCTCAATCTAACACAGGCAAGGCTCGGTCGTAGTTGGCGTACATATATTATTCCACTTTGCTGAGTTCTGCGGTATCAACTTAAGAGTGAAACCCTCTGTCTTTCTCGTTTGTATCGAAGCCTAGATCCCCCTAAATCCCCCTTAAGAAGGGGAGTAGGGGTTGACTTTAACCTCACCTGTCCCCCCTTAACAAAGACTTAGATCGCTCTTGTCCCCCCCTTACTAAGGGGGGTTAGGGGGGATCTCCGGGTTTAAAACACGCATTAGGGGCGATCCTCTCCGAGGGCTGCGCTAACGAGAGCAATTAAGGATCGACCCAGCGATCGTCCGATTTAATCAAGTCAATCAATTCTGCCACACCTCGGTCTTCCGGGACTTTCTTAATTTCTTCCCGGCCCCGGTACAGCGAGATATAACCCGGTTGCTTCCCGACGTAGCCGTAATCAGCATCAGCCATTTCTCCAGGCCCATTGACAATACAGCCCATTACTGCTATATCCAAACCGGTGAGATGCTTCGTCGCCTCTCTCACTTTGTGTAACACTTCCTCTAAATTAAACAAAGTGCGACCGCAGGAAGGACAAGCGACATACTCAACCATCGTTTTCCGCAGTCCCAAGGCTTGCAGAATGCTGTAGCAAACGGGAATCTCCTTTTCTGGGGCCTCTGTCAGCGAGACGCGGATGGTGTCGCCGATACCGTCAGCTAACAAAGGTGCGAGGCCTGCGGTGGATTTGATGCGGCCGTATTCGCCATCTCCTGCTTCCGTCACGCCCAAATGCAGCGGGTAATCCATGCCGAGTTCGTCCATCCGGTGCACCATCAAGCGGTAAGCAGCAACCATCACCGGCGCGCGGGAGGCTTTCAGGGAAATTACGATATTTCGGAAGTCGAGGGATTCGCAAATTTTGATGAATTCCAGGGCCGATTCCACCATCCCTTCGGGCGTGTCGCCGTAGGTAAAAAGCATCCGTTCGGCGAGGGAACCGTGATTAACGCCGATTCGCAAAGCTTTGCCTTGGTCGCGCAGGGAAATCACCAGAGGTTCCAGGGTTTCGCGGATTTTTTCGCCAATTTCCGCGAATTCGCTGTCGGTGTATTCGGTTCTGTCGGCTTTCGGCTTCTCGAACACGTAAAGTCCGGGATTGATTCTCACTTTGTCTACGTGTTTGGCCACTTCCAGGGCAATTTTCATGCCGTTGTGGTGGACATCGGCGACGAGGGGCACGGGTTGGTAGGTGGCGTGCAGTTTTTGCTTGATTTCGGCTAAAGCTTTGGCGTGGGCCATGCTGGGCACGGTGACGCGGACGATTTCGCAGCCAATCTCGTGCAAGCGCCGAATTCCGGCGACTGAACCGTCGATGTCGAGGGTGTCTTCGTTAATCATCGACTGAACTACTACGGGGTTGCCGCCGCCGATGGTGACGCTACCGACTTTGACGGGACGGGTTTTGCGGCGTTTGATGGTGGTGTCGAAGGTTGGTTCGGTGGTGGGGGTTTTAGTGGGGTTCGGCAGAGTTTGCATAACTGGTTGCTAGTGTTCTGTTACTAAGGTCTATAAAAATGTGTCTGCTGTTTTTCAGGTTGCCATAGAAAGGGTCTGTTTGGACAATGAGGTTTTGGGATTTAGGATTTTTGATAGAAGTACGATGGCTACGCCCCGGCTTACGTCTACGAACTTGTATGTCACGTTATGTAGTTTTGGGGGTAAGGGCGATCGATTTTTTAGTATTAAAATTTAACATTGTGGGCGGGCAAGATGCCCATTCCAGAGATAAATCCGGGGCTTGTTTAACAGTTGATAAATTTTAGGTAGAATATAAAGTTATTGTGCGCGATCGCATTTAGCAAAAATATCTCGATAGTTTGGAGTCTTAAACACTTATGCCAGATGAAACGATTTGGATTGTGACTGCCGATACTTCGGATCAGTCTCCTGATGCACCTGGTTCTGATGGTGCGAAGAATGGGGGACATATAGGTGTGGATTGGAGTGATACTTGGGACGCGCAGCCAAATGAACCGACCCAAAAGCAGGCGGCAAAAGCGGTTGATAGCTTGCGACTTCACAATGTCAGTATCAAGAAATTAGAAAAAGAATTGGTTGACTTCATGCAAACGGTAGATCAAATGTTCACCCGTGCGGATGCGGAAGCTGACATGAAATCGATCGAGTTATCTGAAATTGAGTTATCCGTTGCGATTAACGCCGAGGGTTCTTTCAGTTTAGTCGGTCTGGGAGCTAAAGTTGCAGATACCAGAACTGTATTGTTGAGATTTAAACGCAAGTCTTAAGGTGAGATGGGAAAGAATTTGGCGATATCAATTGGCATCAATAAATATGATTTCCTGCAACCGCTGAAGTATGCCAAGCGGGATGCAGAGTTAATGCAGGAATTTCTTCGTAAGCAGGGGGGCTTCGATAAAGTTCTTTTCTTCTCCGAGGACTCGCCTGATATTAAAGGTAAATCAACTCGTCCTTCTTTTATTAATCTGAAGCGAGTTTTGAGGACAATGTTTGAAAAACCTTTTATGAGGGATGGAGATAACTTTTGGTTCTTTTTCAGCGGTCACGGGAGGCGCCATAACGGCTATGATTATTTGATGCCTTGCGATGGCGATCCGGAAGATATTGAACATACGGCAATTCCAATTAATTTCGTGACAGAACGCCTGCGCCGCTGCGGGGCTGATAATGTTATTTTGATTCTGGATGCTTGTCGGGATCAAGGGAGTAAATCAGGAGAAGGAATCGGCAATCAAGCCGCTGAAGTTGCGCGACAAAAAGGAGTTATTACCTTTTTTTCTTGCAGTCCTAATGAATTGTCCTATGAAATTGAAGATTTACAGCAGGGTATTTTCACAAAAGCACTGCTGGACGGGTTAGGTGTTCAAGGTAAATGTGCCACTGTTGAGCGATTGGATCATTATTTGAGTTCACGAGTTCCTGAACTTATCCGGCAACACAAAAGTGAAAAAGTGCGACAAACACCTTACGTTATTGCAGAGCCGCTCGCGAAGTCGCACTTAATTATTTGCCCGCAATATGCAAGTGTACATGATGTTGCTCAAATGAAAGTTGATGCTTATTGTGCACAACACGTAAACAAAGATTTGGATATAGCAGAACAGTGGTGGATTCGCGTATTAGCTGCATCTCCAGGCGATATCGATGCTATTAATGGAATTAAAGAAATTGCTGTGTCAAGGAGAGAAAATGAGGTGTCGTCTCAAAATAATTCTGTTGGTGCCAGCGTTGAAAAGCGATCGCAATCTCCATTATCTCAACAATCTACGCCTGTAGTTAATACTATTTCGACTGAGGCTGATACTCCTCTCAAATCCTATCGCGGAGTAGACTATACCAAGTTGCGTGATTTACTGGCTAGCGGAAAATGGAAAGAGGCGGATGAGGAAACCACTAAAAAAATGCTAGAAGTAGCGAATAGCACATCGCTTGGCTACCTCATGAATTCAGATATTAATAGCTTTCCTGTTGAAGACTTGGGAACCATTGACCTACTTTGGGTAAAATATAGTCATGGACGCTTTGGCTTTTCAGTGCAAAAGAATATCTACGAAAGTGTAGGAGGAACTAGGAAATCTGATCAGAAAATTTGGCAAGAGTTTGGCGATCGCGTGGGATGGCGTCTGAGCGGTCGCTGGCTGTCTGCTAGTCAAATAAAATTAGCTTCTAATGCAGAAATTGGCAACCTTCCTGGGCTATTAGCTCAGTGGCTGTATCGTTCCGAAGGGGTTGAAACACAGGATTCACAAGAGTATATAAGAATCAAGGGGAGTGGCGCGGTTGCTGCTCTTCTTCTCTCACGTCGAGACTTATAAAGTTTAGCATCTAAGCGTTTTGGGGTTTCGTGAAGATTATAATAACCAAAGCTTGAACCACGAAACCTCGCCAATTCTACGTTTCGTATACCAGACACTCACCGGACTGGGCTAAAAGGCTACCAGTGATACTAATTGTTAACATAATGTTTGATGTCGAATGAACTTTCAAATTATCGGAAACATTACTAATATTGAAACAATAGCAGTAGGTAAATCAATTCGGGAAGTGGAACGTTTGCAGAAAAATTATGGTAATGGACGTTGGAGAAAACTCAAAGGAATTGCAACAATTATCCTTGCTGATGGTACAGCCTGCGAAGCTGAGCTACATTGGTACGAAGCACACGGCATTGGAAAAAAAGAAATCAAAATCAAATATATTTTATAGGAGGAGTCATGAATCCCCATAACTTAGAAACACAATTTGTAGTTTGCATTAACAATCAAGACTATCAAGCATCCTTGGAAGTGCGAAAAATTTACCAAATAATACCGGATAATCGCGCTGCGGAACATCAATTTATCCGAGTTATTGATGAATCAGGCGAAGATTATTTGTATCCAGTCGCGTATTTCGTGCCGATCGCATTGCCGAAAGCCGTAGAAGCAGTATTTGCATAGACAAAGGTTCTGTAGGGGCGGGTTCACCAATATCTATGTCCCTCAATAACAATCTAAATAAACCCGCCCCCGCCCAATGAATTACTCTAATTGATTGGCGGATTTAATCTAAACTAGATGGGGAAATTCACCGAGAATCCGGTGGTGGGGGCGGGTTTACAATATTTTTTGTGGTGTCTGATAAGTTAGGGTGAACCCGCCCCTACAGGCGTAATAAATCATCAGAATTAATTCACGAAAATGATCTCAAATGCTCAACCGATTTAATTGTAGCCCCCATCAAGTCCAGAAATCTCTCTCGCGGATGATGCGATCGCCCCTCCTCCCCAGCAAAACTAAAAAATGTACTGGCAAATCCCTTCACCGACCCAGGCTCAGCAGTTAAAGGATGTGAGGTTTTCTATTGGACGATCGTACAAACGCACCAGCCACCGCTGTTAACAACCGCCGACCTCTAATTATCGCAGGAATTCTCCTCGGTATCGGTCAAGCCGGCTTTTTTGACGGCATTGTGCTGCACCAACTCCTCCAGTGGCACCATATGTTTAGCAGCGTTAAAACCGATTCTACCGTTGCCGGTTTAGAATTAAATACCCTCGGAGATGGATTGTTTCACGCTGCGGATTGGTTGGTAACAGTAGCGGGAATCTTCTGTTTGTGGCGTGCTGTGAAGCGCAAAGATGTTCCTTTGTCAACTCAAACTTTTTTCGGTTCAATATTAATTGGTGCTGGATTGTTTGACTTTGTTGAAGGCATTGTTGACCATCAAATTTTGGGAATCCACCACGTCAAACCCGGTATCAACGAGTTAGCTTGGGATTTAGGATTTCTTATCCTCGGTCTTATTTTAGCGCTGTTAGGTTGGACGCTGGTACAGAGGGAAGTTCCCGCAGATACTAAAGTTTAAATGAATGGAAGATTGGGAATTATACCAAATCCGCGTTAAAAATCCCTGACTCTCAGTTTAATATCATGTCCGGTCAATTCCCTCCGCTTCGCTTCGCCCGAAATCAGGTATGGGCGGGTTCACCAACAATATCTGCCAATAATTGACAATCTCAAAAACCCGCCCCGACCGGGATATTATGGTTAATCGATCGGACATGATATAACTCCTCAGTTCATCCCGCCGAGTCCAACCACGCGATCAAATCCTCTTTACTCCTAAAATCCAACAAAGCTTCTCCCAAATCATCTAACTGTTCCGCAGATAACCCCTGGATGCGAGTTTGAACTTCCACTGTAACCTCACCCACCCGCCGCACTATCTGACGCATAATTAATCCTATTTCCCCCTCAATTTTACCCCTTTCGATTCCTTGTTCGATTCCTTGTTCGATTCCTTGTTGTATTCCCTGTGCAATCCCCTGTTGTAGACCAATTTCTATCCCTTTCATCACAGACCCGATTTGGTCTTGGATAAACATTTCTCGCTTGTCTACATCATTCAATTCGTCGAGGGTCAAATTTGCTCTGTTGGCAATTCCCAGCGCGGTATTAATCTCTTCAACAGACCCCAATGTATCTGGTACTGCTTCCAAAGAGGGCGCGTTTTTCATAAAGTAGATCCATTTTTCCGGGAGATTTTCGAGTTCATTCAATTCTTTTTTAAATTTCGGTAACTCGACAAACACTAATTTTAACTCGCAGTTGGGATAGACGAATTTTTCTTCTGTTTCTGTGAATTCAAAGTTAGAGATGAGTTTTTCGGTGTTTTCAAATAAGATAAAGTCAGTGATAGTTAAAGCAATGACCGGATTTAACTTTAAATAACCTTCTCCAGCTTTGAGTTGAGTATAATAGGTTGTCGCTGCATTGTACACTACCCGTTTTTCAAAGGCGGCGACGTTGAGTAGCTGAATTTGCACGATCACGGTTTTGTTCCCGGTAATCTTGGCTTTGACATCCAGGTAAGTGTCTTTCAATCCTGTAACGCTTCCTGCTGAATAAGGGTCAATGATTTCTATTTCTTGGATTGTTGGTTCTCCGTTATACAGCATTGCATTTAGGAAGCTGATTAAAATTTCTGGATGTTCGGAAGAAGCGAATATTTTTTTGAATGCAAAATCTGTTTTGGGGCTGATGAAACGCATATTATAGAAGGAATAGGGAAGAGGGAAGAAGGAAGAAGGAAAATGCAATATTTTAGGAATTTTTAGGTTGGTAGTTGCGCTTTCACGCTTAGCGCAACTACGAAGTTTTTCAATTATCAGCCTGTGGCTTCAGTAGTAGTTGCAGGTGACATAACTAGCTTTCCAGTTATATCCATCGTCGCAAGCTTCAGCACTTCATTAAAAGCTAAACCCCGAATTTTGAGTTCCCACCGAATGCCTTTTGCTTTCATGCGCTTGGCTTTCCGCATATCGACATCAGCAGCTTTTTGATTCAATAGCAAATGTTTCATTGCTGCTGTAGCTTCTACTTTTGTGGGAAATGCAATATAGGTGAGAAATCCGCCCTCCCAATGATTGGCGTTGCGGACACTGCTGATAGTCGCCACTCTCGGACTAAAGCGGTTCCAGTAAAAGTCGCTGTAGCCGATCGACTGTGTATTAACTTGGAGTTTGTTTGCCATTTGACTTAACTCCTATAACCTTGTGTGTGGGGTTAGCAGTATCAATTTGCTGCTGTTACTATTATAGCAAATTATTGAGAAATTGGTAACTGTTGGCTGTTGGCTGTTGGCTGATGCCTAAAACCTCAATTCATATTCAGCGGTGACGCGGTTGTCTCCTTGAAAATTACTGGAACTCCTGAGTAAAAGTTTATCGCTCAATCGATAGCGCACAGTAAATTCTGTCGGTTGATTTGCTGACAAAACTCGAATGATTGATGCTGAAATATTCCGCGTGATGTCAAACCCAACTTCTAAACCTAAACCGAGAGAACCCGCACCTGAACTGGAACTAGCACTTTGTGCTTCGTTGCCTCTAATTCGAGTGGGAAATAAGCGAAATTCGCTTAATCCTGTGGCGTTAGTAATCGCAGATTGAAGGTTGTTCAATAAACCCGCACCGGCTAAATTTGCGATCGCCAGTGTACTATCTCCCTGTCCCAAAGTCTCCACGAAACTGCCGCCTAATAGCGCTACAATTTCTATTTCCGATCGACTCGGAGAACTCCTCAACTCCAGATTTTCCCCCAACTGAGAAGCCCTTCCCTGCACTAACGCTTGAACTCGGACACTCCGCACATTGCCGAAAGTTGTCGGTTCGTCTGCTATTTCAGAGGCTACAGATGTGCCGGGAATGCGGAACCGCGTTACTTCCTGCACCGAAGTTGCTAATCTCACATCCAGCGTCGGATCGAGTCCTTGTGTTGGTACAAAGGTAGCTGTCTGCGGGTATCCTCGATCGAGTCTAAACTGCGTTGTAAACAAATTCACAGACCCGGAAGTCAACCGAATCGTACCCTCCGGGCGAAGGTCATCTAAAGTTCCATTCACCGTCAAACCCCCAGTCGCCTGAAAACTCAATATCGGCGCACTCGTTACCCGAATTCCCCGGCCCAAATTCAGCCGCAAATCGTTCAATCCAACTTCAAAGGAAGGGGAAGTCGGAGTCGCAGGGGAAGGAGAAACCTCAGTCGTAGGGGAAGCAGAAACATCAGTCGCAGGAGAAGCAGAAGATGTGGAATCAGAATCAGAAGCAGAAGAGGAAGAAGCTAACTGAGTTGTGCCACCGCCGGGACTTCGGAGAAATACTTCGCCGTCATACAGTTCAATATTACCGCTCAACTGCGGACGCCTAGCCGTGCCCCTTGCCTGCACTTGACCGACTACGCCGCCGCTGTACAATCCTCTGAGGTTCACTGCCAACTTGTCTAAATTTACAGCCAAAGGATTATCCGCATCGACATCGCCCTCCGCAAACGGCACAGACAGCGGAATCACGCCAGCGGCGACAACTTCTCCCTGACTCAACTGTCCCCGAATTCCCTCTACCCGAATACGATCGCCCTCAAAGCGCACCGTCCCAGTCAGCCCTGTCAGCGGTTCTGGGAAGGCTTGCGCGCGGACGGTTGCATTTTCAAAATTCGCAATTCCTTGCGCTACAGGGTCTTCCAGCGTTCCTCCCACGCGAATTTGCACCTGTCCCTTGCCGCTGACCCACGCAACTTGCGGAGTCAATACATTAATAATTGCCAAACCTTCATTTTGCAAATTCGCCCTCAAATCGATTTGATTGCTGTCAGCCTTCACGGCTGCAAACGGCAACTCAAAAGGCAAACTTCCCTGCACTTCAATCGGTTCGGTTTGAGTTACCAAAGCGCTGCCGCCAAAATTCAGGCGGGCGTTGCTGTAACTAAAACTGCCGTCGGCTTGTTTAATCGGTTCTCCGTTTAGCGTACCCTCAAGCAAACTCAATTCCCCGGTGGCTTGCGGGTTTTCCAAACTGCCGGCCAAATTCGCCCGCAAATTCAAATTTCCTGTGACATCCACAAAAGGCAATTCCACCAGTTTTGCTAACTCTTCGACGGGCACATTTTCTACCCGCAACTGCCCGGATTGAGCTTTTTGCCCGAGTTGTCCCGAAAAGCCGATCGCACTTTCTCCCGATCGAATTTCCAGAGGCAAAACAGTTAAGATTCCGTCCTGAAAACTGCCTTCAAGGCTGAACGTTTCAGCGACATATTCTCCCCACTGCCAGTTATCACCTTTCACATTAAATTGAGCTTGCACACCAGTTTGCAAAGAACCGGCGACAGCAATTTCCGCACCAAAAGTGCCCTGCAATTGGGATAAGGGAGGCAATTTTTCTGATGCTTCCACTGCTTGCTGCTGCTGCAAAAGTATTTCAATTTCTGCCAAACGGCGCAACTGTTCGATTAGCGGGGATTCTGGTTCTCCCACTGCCACAGTTTGCACGTCGCCACTGTCACCGTAAACGGGAGGTTTTAGGCCTCTCGCCAAGTCGCCTAAATTGAAATATTGCAAAGCGGTTAAAACCTGCTGCAAATTGCCTTGCTGGACGTTAACTTTCCCAGCAAATTGCGGGTTTGGCCCTGTTTGAACATTGCCGGAAATTAAGTATTGACCGCTGCCTTGGCGGAATATGCCATTTGTGAGAGTGGCGCTGCCGTTAGCGTAGCTGAATTCGGCTTGGAAACTGTCACCTTTAATGTAGCCGATCGCCGGTTGGGCGATCGCAATTTGTCCGCTTGCTTGCAAAGTCGCCGGATTTAACGGCATCTTCCAACCGGGCACATTTACTTGTCCCGAAACCGTACCAGTTATCGGCCCCAAACCCGCCTCTTTACCGGGTGATAGATTCAAAGCAGCGAGGGGAAAATCGCTTAAATTAACTCGCAAAGTTTCTCCCTCGGTTTGGCCCCTAGCCACGGATTCCCCGCGTTGAATTAAGAAAGATGTCGGCAGAAAAGATTGATTTAAAGCTACTTCAATTCTGTCGCTGGCGCCGGCCAAACGCAAATCTACACTTTTCCCAGCATCCGCATTCACAGTCCCCGCCAGTACCGGGTCAAAAGCGATTTGATTTACTGCTAAATCCCGCACTTCCACGTCGCCCACTAAGCTGAGGGCGGCGAGGGTTCCGCTGAGGCGGCCGGTAAAATCGACATTGCCGCGCAGGGGAAGATTATTCTCTGAAGCATTTTTGAGACCAATTGGTCTCAAAAATGCTAGTTGTTCTGCTGGTAAAGCTTCCAGATTAAAGTTGGCGAGTCTGACATCCAAATCTAAGTTGGAAATTGAGGGCCCTCCTCTACCTTCGAGTTCGACGTTAACAAAGCCGTTTGCTGTCAAACCGGGAGTTGTGGCGTTCTCAATTTCCACCCGTTTGCCGTCCCAATTAAATACTGCCTCAAAAGGTTGTTTCAGAAACGGCAATTCCGAGATGCGGAAACTGCCGCCAGCGCGAACATTTTGTAGGGGCGGCGCCCCCGTGCCCGTCCCAATCGGGCCGGATAAATTGATATTGCCGTTAAACAGTCCTGCAAGCTGGGGGAGATTTTGGGAACCAGAGACTACACCTCCGGTTTGCAAGCTTTGTCGCTGCGACTCAAAGGCTTGCTGGAAGCGACTTAGAGCAATTTGCTCGCCCTCGATTGACGCGCGCCAATTCCCCGATGCCGCGCTGCCTTTAGCATTGACAATTCCTCCGCCGTTGGCGAGTCGAATTTGTCCGTCGCCGTTGGCGGTGATGCCGTTGGCGGTTAGATTATCTACTGTTCCCAAAATGCGGACTTGGCCGTCGAGGGTTCCGTTAATTTCTGGCGGTAAATCCGCTGTCAGCAAACCTGTTTGTTTGAGGGTTTGTTCTAAATTACTGACGGCAATTCCGTTCGTTTCCAGCAATGCTTGCAAGTTGCCGTTTTCCAATTTGGCTGTAGTATCGATCGCCCCTAGTCGATCGACCAAAATCACTCCTTCTCCGCTAGCACTAATTCCCTTCGCTGTCAAGTTATCCAAACTGCCCGCTGCTTGGAATTGGCCGTTAACTCTGCCGTCAAATCCTTCAGGCAAAGTCGCCGTTAGCGGAAATAGTTGGAGATTGCGAACCGTTTGTTCTAAACGACTGAGAATAACTCGATCGGCATCGGCGAAAGCTTGCCAGCGTCTGTCTTCTAATTTACCTCTAAAAGCAACAGTACCGTCGCCTATATTGAGTTGGCCGCTGCTGTTGACAGAAATATCGGCGGCGGTTGAATTATCAAGATTGCCGCTGGCTTGAATTTGATTGGATATTTGTCCGTCAATCGATTTTAGATTTTGGATTTTGGATTTTAGATTGTTGAGGTTGGCGACTGTTTGGGGATTGTCAGCAGTGAAAGCTAAGCCAACATCTAACAGCGGCAATCCTAAATCTACCAAGCGGCTGATCGAAGTGCGATCGGTTTCTGCTGTTCCCTGCCAATTTCCCTCTGCCAATTCTCCTTTAAAATTAACATCACTGTCGGCAAGATTGAGTCTGCCGCTGCCGCTGGCATTGATGCTGCTAGCAGTCAAATTGTCAAGACTTCCCGATGCTGTAAATTGACTCGATAGCAGTCCGTCGATCGATTTTAGATTTTGGATTTTAGATTTTAGATTGTTGAGATTGGCAGATTGCTGATTTTCGGGATTGAATGCTGAAGCCACATCTAAAATCGGCAATCCTAAATCTACTAAGCGGCTGATGGAAGTGCGATCGGTTTGTGCTGTTGCTTGCCAGTTTCCCGCTACTAATTCTCCTTGTAAATTGACATTGCTGTCGGCAAAATTGAGTCTACCGTTGGCATTAACATTGATTCCGCCGGCAGTCAAATTGTCAACATTGCCCGCGATTTGAAATTCACCTGCTAGCTGCCCGCCTAACGATTTTAGATTTTCGATTTTGGATTTTAGATTGTCTAGATTTGCGGTCGTTTCCCGTGCTAAAAACGGCAAGCCAATATCAATTAATTGATTGACAGCAACTTTTTCAGTGTTGCCAAAAACTTGCCACCTTCCCGATTCTAGTTCGGCATCAACATCAACAATACTGTCAGCAATATTCAGCCTTCCTTTGCCCATCGCAGCGATCGCATTTAAACTCAAATTGTCCAGAGTTCCCGCAGCTTCGGCGGTTCCGCTGAACAAACCGGCCAGTTCAGGAGGCAAATTAAGGTCTGGCAGGACTTGCTGCAAACTGTTGAGATCCACACCATTGCCCTCGATCAAAGCTTGCCACTGACGGCCTGTTAACGCAGCATCCACGTTCACAGAAGCGTCGCCAATTTTCACAACCGTATTTTGCAAATCCGCCGAATTTCCTCCGGCTCGAATTTCGCCTGCAGCAGGGAAAGTTCCTTGCGGTGCTTGCCATTGAACTCTCGTTTGAATGTTGTCTAACGGGCCGAAAATTTGAGCTTTTGCAGAGACATTGCCAATATTAATAGTAGCAGGAATTGGGAGAGCGTAAATTTGGGCGATCGCGTCTCCTGGTACGTTTTCAGCTTGGAAGTCAAACACTAAACCCGATCGCGAATTCTCATTTGATAAAGCTAGATCGACTTCACCTTTGCCGCCAATTTTACCCCCCGCCGTCGGCACTACCAAAATATCGCTCAAAGTCAAAGCTAAAGAGGAAAACGGGGGAATAGAAGATTGAGAATTGGGAGTTGGGGTTTGAGCCATTCTCCCCCGTTCCAATTTGAAATTAGTGCTAATATTGTTTAATTGCAGTCGATCGACTGTAGCGGGTTTTGTCGAGGCGATCGTACCAGTCAGCACCGGCATTGCAACTGTTCCAGTCAGCTTGGCATCCGCCTTCACTTCCCCCGCCACAGCCACGGGTAATACTACTTTCTTCCCTAACTCTGTTTCCACCGCACTGACAACACTTGCCAAAGCGACTGGTTGCACGTTAGTTGTCAGATTGAAGCTAGCTTGTTGGAGATTAAAATTAGTTCCTGTTGCAACTGTTCCTGCTATTCTCAGGGGAATTAAACCGTAATTAGCCGCCAGACTATCGACTATCAAATTAGTTTCCTGAAACCGCAACTGACCGCTGCTATTTTGTATAATTTGTTTTAAGGGAGAAATACTCGCTTGCACTCCTCCAAAACTAGCCGTTCCGGTAATCCCCGATACTTTATTGTCTCGCAATTGCACGGTCAAATTGCCGTTAGCCAGACCTTTTTGTAAATAAATACCGGGAAATTTCAGCAAGCGATCGAGGTCGGGCAAAGGCAAATTTTGACCTTGCAACTGTAGGTTAGTTTGAGCCGCAGGTAACAGAGAATCTGCTTTCACTATAAAATTATCGCTATTAGTAAACTGACCGTTTAGTTCGTAGAGAATGCGCTGATTTTGGTCGCGAAATAGAGCACTGCCATTTTTCAAATTCACAGAAATCGGAGCCGAAGTTTTCTGTCCAACTGCGGGACTCGGCACCAAAACTGCGGCGGCATTTTCAGCTCGAATTGCCTCAAGTTCAGTTTTAAATAAACCCGGAGATTTCCGCTCGGCAGTGGGAAGATTAACCCAGCGGCCTGTAGCATCCTGTTCGATATAAGCGTTGGGTTTAACTAAAGTAATATCTAATTTGAGAGTGCGGTTGAACAGCAGCGGCCAAATTGAAAATTGCACTTCCACTGCTTCTGTAGAAGCGTAATCGGGATCTGTAGGAGTTGCAGGTAAAGTCGATCGGCCAAACCGCAAACTTCTCAGAGAAAATCTCTCCAAACGTCCGAGTTGCACAGGCCGCTTCAGCAACTGACTGACTTCAGTTTCCACCAAAGGAGCTAACTTTTCCCGCACCCACGCCTGTGCTACGGCAACCCCAACCAAGCCGAGAATGGTCAATCCCGTACCGCTAAGCAGCAGCAGACGCCACCAGCGGCGGTGGGGACGGGGTGCGAGTTGATTTTTGTTATCGTCGGAGTTAGTCATGGGTGTTTCTCAGAAATCAGAGAATTCAGGAATTAAGGGAATCAGCCGATTTTAGACAGGTATAATTTCTGCGATCCGCCTGGGTGGCTTCTGCCTTTGGTAGACTCACAAGTGAGGTAGGAAGTGCCGATCGGGCGTTAGCGTTGCCCGCCCCTACGGGGGCTACGCCAACGCACAGGATCGAATTTCAAGATTCACGCCCCCCACTGCGGGGCAGAGTCCAAGAACCTTTACCAAACTTAATCAAAACACGCAACAAGACCTAATACCAAGTCCTCCAACTCCCCTAAATCCTCTCGATCCCCGCGCGTGCAAGATCAGGGGTCAAATCTAAAATCTAAAATCTAAAATCTAAAATCTAAAATCTAAAATCGCCCGATCGCTCCTAAGATAAAAAAACGGTGGTTAAGAAGGTCTTTAAAACTTATGCGAGTGTTCGTCTTACTCTTCAATGCCCGCACCGAGAACGAGGGAATTCATACCATTCAACTCGGCGATCGCAATAAAGTTCTGATGTTTGAGTCAGAAGACGACGCCACCCGCTTTGGCGTGATGTTGGAAGCTCAGGATTTCCCCGAGCCCACTGTCGAGGCGATCGACGATGAGGAAATTAAGGAGTTCTGTAACAGTGTTGATTATGATTGGGAACTGATACCGGCGGGGGCGCTGGAGATTCCGCCAGAAAACAATGTAACACAGACTCAGTGGCAGCCGGAGTCCGAACCCGATTCCGATCCGGATTCTGAGGTTTCCCAAAACGAACTGGATTCTATTCGCCGCCGACTCGAAGGACTTTTGTAATAGCCATTAGTCATTAGTCAGCAGTTATTGGTAATGGGTAATGGGTAATTGCCTCTCTGTCGGAAGTAGATTTAGCCGATCGCCCGCAAGCGCAAATTTCGAGCTTTTGAGTCACGACTTCACCAAGCTAACCAGCGGGCCGGCAATGCGTACCCTATTGTGTACACCTAATGACTGTTGACTGTTGACTAATGACCAATGACTAATGACCAATGACTAATGACTAATAAAAAAACATGAAGAATTTGGAAGAACGGGGCCATCTGCTGACTGAACAGGTGAATACCAACAGCGAGAATTTAGACCAACTCAGTTCGATCGAATTAGTGGACTTGTTCAACCGGGAAGACGCCCAAACCTTAAGCGCCATCGCCCAGGCCCGCGAAGAGTTAGCCCAAGCGATCGACATTGCAGCCGAGTCTCTGCGTCTAGGAGGCCGCCTGTTTTACGTCGGTGCGGGTACTTCCGGGCGTTTGGGGGTGCTGGATGCCGCCGAGTGTCCCCCCACCTTCTGCACGCCGCCAGAACTCGTACAGGGCATAATTGCCGGGGGTGCGGGGGCTTTGGTGCGGAGTTCGGAGGATTTGGAGGATCGGGCTGAGGATGGGGCTGAGGCGATCGCCCACCGTCAAATTACCAACTTAGATGTGGTTGTCGGGATTACGGCTGGGGGTACGACGCCGTTTGTGGCGGGCGCTTTGCAGGCGGCGCGCCAGCGGGGGGCGAAAACTGTGTTTATGGCTTGCGTACCCGTCGAACAAGTGAATTTTGAGGCTGATGTTGATATTCGGTTGTTGGTTGGCCCGGAGGTAGTGGCGGGTTCGACGCGCTTGAAAGCCGGTACAGTCACAAAAATGGCTTTAAATATCATTTCGACTGGGGTAATGGTGAAGCTGGGGAAGGTTTACGGCAATCGGATGGTTGACGTGGCGGTTACTAATAAGAAATTGCGCGATCGGGCTGTGCGGATGTTGCAGGATTTGACTGATTTGAACCGGGATGAGGCGGGTTTTTTGCTCGAAAAAAGTGGCAAGTCTGTTAAGTTAGCTTTGATGATGCACTGGACTAATTTGGAGAAGGAAGAGTGCGATCGAATTTTGGGCGAGTTTCAAGGCAATTTGCGATCGGCAGTAGCATCGATTGGTCATTAGTCAGCAGTCAGCAGTCAGCAGTCATTAGTCATTAACAACTGCCAACTGCCAACTGTCAACCGTCAACTGTCATTTGCGATATCGATGCAAAAAATTGTGAAATCTCTTCAGTGGATCTGATGTGATAAACACTTTTGGTATTTTGAGCGCGATCGACATACTCGCGATATCTGGGAGTCAAATACTTGTGACACAACCAAAGAACGCGGTAACTATTAATTGAACTCTTCAAGATCGGACTCTTTTGGGGCCAGCCTTCTGGCGGTATAAACTTACCTGTAATCAGCCGTTTAGTCACCCACCAGAAATGCACGTATAGGGGCAGATCGACAAAAACCAGAGTATCTGCCTCGTTGAGTCGAACCCAGACGGTTTCCATGCAACCAAAACCGTCTATAATCCATCGGTCAGTAGGCAAAATTTTCTCATGGGTACGCTTATATTCTTCATTTGGAACCTCAGCGCCCCCAGATTGATATTTAATCTTATCCAAGGCGTAAAGTGGCAAACCAGTGATTTCTGATAATCTCTTGCTGAGAGTTGATTTACCGCCTCCAGCGTTGCCAAACACGGCTACTTTTTTCATACAAAATCCTCTTAGTAATCATGCAGTTTGTAGCAAGACTTTGGAGAATTGCTATAACAACTGAAGTAGTAGGGTGCGTCAGCTTCGACAATCTGGGCTACCCATCAAATCCCCCTACCAACTGACGCACCTTACAAGCTGCATAAGTGAAATTTTACACTACCGATTCCCCGTTACCCATTCACAAAAACGATCGCCGTAAGCTGACTTTCACTTACACCCTGCACGATTCCCAAATAATTACTACCAGACTTAATCGCCGTAGAAGCGATGCTTGCCCCTCCATCCAACTGCAAACTCACAGCTTCCAAAGTCAAGTTTGCAAACCCGATACCGTCAGTCAAACCAATTTTATCCCCAGCCCCCAAATCGACAATTACATCGGCACTAATTAAAGTAGCCGAAGCAGACAAACCTCCTGCCAAGATAAACGTATCATTTCCGTCGCCGCCCGTCAGAATATCTTGCCCGCGATCGCCCGCCAACAAATCAGATCCGTTACCGCCAATCAAGACATCATCTTCTTTGCCGCCGCGAATAGTATCGTTACCGTCAGATCCGATTAGTCGATCGTTATCGTTGTTGCCGCTGATAAAATCATCGCCAACACCGCCATCAATTAAATCGGATTCTTTGCCGCCGGATAAGCTGTCATTGCCTCCTGCGCCATTAATTGTATCCGCACCTTGCATTCCATTAATGCTATCAACACCTTCTCCCCCCGTGATATTGTCTTTGCCGGAAAGGGCAAAAATTGGCAATCCCGCAGCATTTGTCGGTATTTGATTATCCGCACTATCTGAGAGGAAATAATTGCCGTCGCTGGCTGTATTTTTGGGTGCTGTCGTCGGGCTGCCGTCCCCTGTAGCATTGGGTATTGGCGAAGTAATAGATATAGTGTTTGGTGTGGGAGTCGGTGTGGGAGTCGGTGTCGGTGTCGGCGCGGGATTGACACTACCGTCAAGAGAAGTCGCAAAAACTTGCGTCCAATAGTGATTGAAATTTTCTGTGCCTGTATCGTCGGCTAAGAAATAGTAACCAATCCCAATTTCTTTGAGATTGGGGTTAAGAATATTAGCCCGGTGGCCGCTGCTGTTCATCCAAGATGATACAACTTGTTCGGGTGTAGAAGAACCCGCAGCGATGTTTTCTGCTGCTGCTGAGAATTGATAGCCCGTTGCAGTAATGCGACTGGTGAATGACGAACCATCTTTGCCTGTATGCGAAAAGAAGTCTTGCAGTGCCATGTTTTGGCTGTGATTTTCCGCCGCATTTAGTAACTGAGTATTTAAGGTTAGCGGGGACAAACCTAATTTGCTGCGTTCGATGTTGGTAAGTTCTAAAACTCTATTAATAAAGTTTTGATTGGTGGTTGAAGTTGGTGCAACTTGAGAGACCGATCGCTCTCCTATTACAATGTCAGAGGACTGATAACCGGAATTTTGTAGTTGTTCAAGCATGGGGACGTTCAAGAGTTTTAAGAGTTTTTTTTGCTGGTAGATGACTTACCCTCTTAACGATAGTTTCCCCGATCGCTAGCTGGCCCGGCACAATTCAATAATTGTGTTAATCCCTGCCGCTGCTGTATTTATTTTGATTATAGCTGTTCTCAAACTGGGGATGTCAAGAGGCTGGCTATGATTGGGAAATGGAAGAGTACGCTCGAATTTAAGGAGAGTTTCAAAGGAATTTGCGATCGCCCCTGGCATCAATACAATTTTAGATTTTAGATTTTAGATTTTTCCTGATTAGTATGGTTTACGCTACGCAACCAGCCCGCTGGCTGGCTGGCTAGAAACCCGGTTTCTACGAGTTTTGCAGAGAGGAACGACAAATATAGGAAGAAACCGGGTTTCTGAATTCTGTGTGCGATCGCGAACAGAGTTTTTAGTAGAATCTTCACAAAAAATTCTAAATTAATTCAAAATTCACAACCGCGCAGGCTTGTTCGCGAACGAAAGCAATCTCAAGATTTCAAACTATTTTCCTGTCCGGCTTTAGCCTCCTGAGCAACTTGCTCAACCTCATCTTTGGCGAGAATTTCCAAAGCTGTCTGTGCTTCTGCACCGCCCAACCGCCCCAAAGCTTGAGCTACTCTGTAACGGATCTGCCAATCAGCATTGGAAGTGTAGGGAAGCAGCAGCGGCAGCGCCCGTTTATCTCCCAATTCACCTAATGCACTGATCGCAATGGTTTGGATCAATTCGTTTTCAGAAGTCAGGGCATTTTCTAACATGGGAAAGGCTTTCGGATCTCCCATTTCTCCCAAAGCAGCAACGATGCTCATTTGCACCAGCCATTCAGAGGTACTGCTATAAACTTGCTGCAAATCTTCTAAAGCATCGGTTAATTTCAATGCGCCCAAAGCATCGGCGGCGGCTGCTTGCACGTCGGGTTCGGGGTCGTTGTTCAGGCTGTTTCGCAGTACCTCTAAAGCGTTCGGTAGATTCTGCGTGCCGAGGGTTGATAATTGGCTGACTGCTGCGTAGCGAACCCGGACGTTATTATCGCCGATCGCAATTTGAATTAGTTTATAGGCGCTCGCGGGTTCTAGTTGTCGCAGTTGGTTGACTGCTCGCAGTCTTTCGCCAAAATCCTCGGAATTCAGCAATTGTTCGACAGACTCAGGGGTAATGCTCATCGGATTTGAGATTTTAGATTTTAGATTTTAGATTTGGTAATTGGTAATTGCCAAAAGCAAGCGAGATTTAAGGAGTGATCGACTCATTTTCTGATACACTCCTGGAACTGCAACAGTTAATTTAAGATTCGGCAGCCATCGAGCGAATAATATCTCCCCTAGTGAGGATGCCGATTACTTTGCCCGCAGTATCAAGCACCGGCAATCGGTGGATGCTGCGATCGTGCATCAGTTTGGCAGCTTCTTGGACAGATTGATCTGGCCCGATGGTAACGGGTTCTTTACTCATCGCTTCTCCTACTGTTTGTCCTAAAGCCTTGTGGAGTTCTCGCTCGTAACGAGATGGATTTTCCAAATAAATCACGCTGTCGAGCACCATGATATAAGCGGGCGGAGTTACGCCGGTTTCCCGCCACATCAAGTCGGTTTCGGAGATGACTCCTACCAACAAGTCATTCTCATCTACGACGGGAAGACCGCTAATGCGTCGATCGGCTAAAATTTTAATCGCTTCGTTCAAGGGCATTTCGGGTCGCGCCAAAATCGGGTCGCGGCTCATTACATCGGCTACTGTTTTTGGCATGATTAGGGGTTGATTGAGTTGTTGCTCTAAATCGATCATATAGGGAAAGGGCGGCACAGACTGAAGAAAGGCAGCTCTGCTGAAGGGATTCGTTAGAAAGTAGAAGGAAGGAAAAAGCTTGAATGCCAGAATTTTGCTGTTTTTTTCGATCGCACTATAAAATTCTGCCCTTTGCCGGACTCCGGCGAGCGATCGGTCTGACCAAAATTAATGGGATTCAAGCCCCGTCCTTCTAGGACGGCTTTTTCTTGGTTTTCAAATTCCTAATTAACTCTCTAAGAACATCAGACTTAGTTCTGCCAACCGCCACACAATATTTTTCAAGTATCTCTAATTCAAAGTCTTCGAGCCTAAAATCTAATCGTTTTTTCATGAGTTTGTACGGATATATGGTGTACAATACTAGCATGAAATCACGCTACCAGTACCGAATTTATCCATCCGAGCAACAACGCAAAGACCTGGCAAGGCTATGAAGGTTGTGTGAGAGTCGTATGGAACGACGCTCTGGCACTGTGTAAGAAATCGGAGAAACTACCTAGCAATGGAGATTTGCAAAAAATATGCATTACTCAAGCCAAAAAGACCCAAGAGCGTGAGTGGTTGAGCGAGGTTTCTAATATCCCATTACAGCAATCTATTGCTGATTTAGGTGTAGCTTGGAACAACTTTTTCGCATCTATTAAGGGAAAAAGAAAAGGCAAAAAGGTTAATCCCCCTAAATTTAAGCAGCGGACAAACAGACAGTCAGCCCGTTTCCGAAAAGGGGGATTTAGCATCAAAGCTGCCAAGGTTTTCTTAGCCAAAATTGGGTGTATTAAGACTAAATGGTCGCGACCTCTGCCGTCTGAACCAAGTTCAGTCACCGTTATTAAAGACACCGCAGGGCGCTACTTCCTTAGTTTTGTTGTTGAGGTGCAGCCCGAAACCAAGCTAGCTTCTAACCCAGCAGTGGGTATTGATTTGGGCATAAAAATTTTTGCGGCGCTCAGCACGGGAGAGCGAGTGGCAAGCCCCAGCTACTCAAAGTTAGACCGTAAAATTCGACGCTCTCAACGCAAGTTATCACGACGCTCTAAAACATCAAAGCGGCGTGAACGGATGCGATTGAAGGTGGCGAAACTCAAAGCAAAACTGCGAGATATCCGCAAGGACTTTCTGCATAAACTATCGACTAAGGTGATAAACGAGAACCAAGTTATCGCCCTAGAAGATTTAAACGTCTCCGGACTCCTGAAGAACCGCAAATTATCCAGAGCAATCAGCTCCGCTGGATGGCGGGAATTCAGAACAATGTGTGAGTCTAAGTCGGAGAAAGTTGGACGTGAGTTTGTTGTCATCAGCAGATGGGAACCAACCAGCCAAGTTTGTTCGGATTGTGGTTACCGCTGGGGCAAGTTAGACCTTTCGGTGAGAGAAATTGTCTGTATGAATTGCGGCACTCTTCACGACAGAGACGACAACGCCTCAAAAAATATAGAACAAGTCGGGGTAGGGCATATCCACGACTCAAAATGGGCAGGGAGGGAGTGTAAGACCTCAATTGAGGCAGTTCCCGATGAACTGTCAACCCGTCTAAAGTACGAACAGTTAACTCTGTTCGACTGGTAGGGAATCACCGCGCCTTCAGGCCGGTGAGGATGTCAAAAGATTGTTAAGATATATTAAAGAGCGGATAAATCCTTACCAATGCCAGAATCTCCAGCCACAGAACCAGACTCCCAACCAGAAGCGCGCTGTGTATTGGTTTGCCAGTATCAATCTTGCCTGAAAAATGGTTCAGCAGCAGTGCTAGCTGCTTTTGAAGCTCAACAAGTTGCAGGGGTGAAAGTTGAGGCCAGTAGCTGTCAGGGACAGTGCACCACTGGCCCGACTGTACGAGTTACCCCGGACGAAATTTGGTATTGTCGAGTTAAACCTAGTGATGTACCGTTGATTATGGAAGAGCATCTCAAAGGGGGAAAACCTGTAGAGGCGCTGTTCAATCCGAGAATTCATATGCGTTATTATTATTAATATTGACTTGATTCGGTGAAACTTCCAAGATCGGGCGCATTTAATTTTAATAGTTATTGTTAAGGAACTGGCACTTTGAAAATCCAAGGAATTGCGCTTAGTTTGTTAGTCCTAATTCTGGGGCGTCCGTCGGCGGTTGCAGCTCAAACCCAGGCGGTTGCTGGGGATATTTGTCCTGGGGATTTGGGGGCACAAGTAGATGCGATCGCCAACCGTCCCGAATTTAGCCGATCGCGCTGGGGCATTTTGATTCAACCTCTATCTTCTACTACTACTCTCTACAGCCGCGACGCCCAAAAATATTTTATTCCAGCATCAAATGCCAAGCTGCTAACTACAGCCGCTGCTTTGCAGAAACTCGGTGCAGATTTTCGGATTAAGACATCGGTTTACAGCGGCGAAAATGGCAGTTTGTACGTTGCCGGCAGGGGAGATCCGAGCATTGCTGAGGCTCAGTTGAAATCTTTGGCGCAGCAGTTGAAGCAGCGGGGAATCAGTCAAGTTAACCAGTTGATTGGCGATGACAGCTATTTTCAAGGTAGTGCAGTCAATCCGAATTGGGAATGGGAAGACGCGCAAGCTGGCTACGGAGCGCCAATTAACAGTTTAATTTTCAATCAAAACGCGATCGACCTTCTCTTGTCCCCACAGGCTCTGGGGCAACCTCTGAAAGTTACTTTTGTCGAAGCAAAGCTGGCAAATCAGTGGCAACTTCAGAACAATTCAGTAACAGTCGCCCAAAACGAATCCGAGTTTATTGAAATTGGCCGGGAGTTCGATCGACCTATAATTCGAGTGGGCGGACAGTTGAAAGTTGGTGCAGAACCTGAATCAGCTTATGTCGCAGTTGTCAACCCCGCTAATAATTTTTTGCAGTATTTTCAACAAGCCCTGGCGGCTGAGGGAATTCCTGTTAAACAGGCTTTAGTTGCATCGGCTTCTCGCAATTTAAATCAAGAATTAGCGACTGTTGAATCGCCACCGCTGGCGGAATTGGTGAGAGAAACTAATCGAGTAAGCAACAATCTTTATGCAGAAGTTTTATTGAGATTGTTGGGGAAAGTTACAGACAAGATGCCCCTGCCACAAACACTCACAGGCAAGATGCCTGTGCCACAAGAGGATACAGGTGAAATGGGTTTGAAAGAGTTAAAAACAGTTTTAACTCAATTAGGAGTAAATCCAAACAGCTACAGATTAGCCGACGGTTCCGGCTTGTCTCGGCACAATTTAATTACTCCAGAAGCCTTGGTGCAAACTTTGAGACTTATGGCCAATTCACCTGCTGCATCTATTTACCGCCAGTCACTGCCGATCGCTGGCGAGAGCGGCACTTTGAAAAATCGCTTTAATATTACACCAAACCGCGTAAATTTGCAAGCAAAAACAGGAACTATGAGCGGAGTTTCGGCGCTGTCGGGATATATCGAAGTTCCGAATTACGAGCCGCTGGTGTTTAGCATTATCGTCAATCAATCTGACCTATCGACTGCAAAAATGCGATCGGCAACGGACGAAATTGTGCTATTATTGAATCGCCTGCGCCGCTGCTAAAACAATACATTTAAGGTGAGAAAGTTAAGCTCAGTAGTTACGCCTAAAACACAGGACACCCCAAAACCTGATAAGTTTTAAGTTTAATTAGATTGCAGCGGCTGGCCTGGAAAAGCAGCTACAATAAAAGTAGAAAAATTAACAGCATTGGGCCGTTTCAGCCTGCTACCAGTCGGCGGGTTCTGTACTTCCCGAAAATAAGTCTAACTTTCCAACTATGAATTCTTTAGATTCCCAACAGCAACACATCTTTGTCGAAACCAACAACATCCGCCTGCACTGTGTTTCTCAAGGAGAAGGCGAGCTCGTTCTCCTCCTGCATGGGTTTCCAGAGTTTTGGTACTCTTGGCGTCATCAAATCCCTGCCTTAGCGCGTCATTTCAAGGTGGTAGTGCCGGATTTGCGGGGCTACAACGATTCCGACAAGCCGGAAAGCGGCTATGATTTAGATACGCTGAGCGCGGATATTCGCGGTTTGATTTCGAGCCTCGGTTATACAAAAGCTCACGTTGTAGGTCATGATTGGGGAGGGGCGATCGCGTGGCACTTAGCTCAAAAATTCCCTGAACAACTCAACCGCTTGGCAATTTTAAACGCTCCGCACCCGCAGCGATTCATGCAGGAAATGGCGAGCAATTTAGATCAAATCCGCCGCAGTTGGTACGTTTTGGCATTTCAGGTTCCCGGCATTCCGGAATTGTTGATCCGGCAAAACTTGAAAGATTTTGTTCACAATGTTTTCCAAGGACAAGCTGTTCGCAAAGGATCTTTTAGCGCTGAGGAAACTAAGATTTATCAGACTGCTTTAGAAAAGCCGGGAGTATTAGCCGCCGCTATCAATTATTACCGGCAGATGTTTCACCCGCAGAGGCTTTGGAATTTGGGGCAGAAATTAGAACCTGTGACAGTGCCTACTTTGGTGCTTTGGGGAGAAGAAGATGCGTTTTTGAGCCACAAACTTGTAGAAGGTTTAGACAGATTAATTACGGCTCCGTTTAAGTTGAAATTAGTTCCTCACTGCGGTCACTGGATTCAGCAGGAAGCGCCGCAAACGGTGAATCGAGAATTGCTGAGTTTTCTGAGACATTCTTCTTCTTCTGTGGCTTTGGCATAGAAAAAAATTAACGCTTGCAAATAAGAACGGGCTCTCCGGCCCGTTCTTAATATCTGACGCACCCTACTTATTGATCAATACGCTTGGGTTAAAACTGTTTATTCCTCGCAGAGCCCCCTAAATCCCCCTTAAGAAGGGAGACTTTGAGTAAGTTCTTGTCCCCCCCGACCTAGGGGCGGTGCCAAGAGTGTCCGCCCTTGGCTAGGGGGGATCGGGCTTAACTGAAGCGTATTGACTTATCGATCAGTCCCAGAGCAAATTTTCTTGGATCAGCAGTGCAATCATCGCAGTTCTGGAACAAACACCGAGTTTGATAAAAATCCGCCTCACGTAAGTAGCAACCGTCCAGTGACTGATATTTAAATTTTTGGCAATACATTTGTTGGGCAGGCCTTGGGCTACTAATTGCGCGATCGCTCTTTCGCGTGGGCTCAGGCTAATTTCCGGTTTGTAACTTTTGCTTTGCATATTTTTGCAATCAGGTAACGAGTTAAAATCTAATCAATTAAGGGTAGAATTTCGAGTTTTTCTCGAACTTCAGATAAAGGATTTTCCCAATCAGATGCAACGTCCCAATTAATTAACTGAGTGGCTAATTTTCCGTGTTTTAAGCCTTTGATAGTTTGTCCGATCGCGCAACTTAACCCGCCGATGGGTCCAACTAACACTAAAATCGCACAAGAAGGACGAAATACTTGAGCGCGAGTAAACGCTTGAAGTACCAATTCATCTTCTGTTGAAGCTGAAAGACCAGTCAGAACGTGCCACACGTCGTGGTTTCGCACCAATCCAGTCTCCCGATGCGATCGGCTCAAAGCCTTGTTCGTCTAGAAATCGCGCCACTTCGCACCCTAATGTTCCTGCTGGCAGTTGGCGCAATTTTGCCAAGTCTATTTCAAAATGTCGATCGCTCTCAATTTGAGGATTAATTGTTTGAGCCATCTTTAATATAACTCCTAATTGACCGTCAGCCATAATTCATTCTCCCTTCAACAATGATTTAAGTTTCGAGCCAATTAATTTGTGTTTGTCAAGTTCATTTTTGCGCTGAATCAAGACGATTTTTTTTCCCGACTCAGCTTAAAAAGCTTACTTTCTGTCAAACCAATCGGCGATCAGGAGCTTTTACATTTCTTTACAAACCTTCTTAGATGTGAAATCTGCTATCTGTAAACATCGCCCTAGTGTTTGGAATCCCAACTTGACTCACCGGGAAGTACCCGTAAAATCTACAGTATTTAGCGGTGATTGGAACTCCCTTACTTACGTATCTAAATTTATTCTGCTGCTAATTATTGGAACTTGCAATGAGTCAGAAGTGGAAGCTTGCAGGCATGGTGATGCAGGTGCATACAAGTGAAGAGAGTTGAAACAAGGTGAAACAAGGTGAAACAAGGTGAAGTTATGCAGAGTTGATATTTCGGAATTACGCAGTAGTGCCAATCCCCCGTAGTTGCCGAATTTGTAGTGGTAATCATGGGGGATGGCCCGTATGTCGTTAGAATGTTACTCAAATGAGTGTCACTCATTTGAGTGACTGGTCAAATATCTTCACCAACAGCTACAAATAAAGTAGAGATTCATATCATACAAGGTGTTGCTGTGAAAAAACTTTCCATTTTGTTATCCACAGGAGTTGTGTCATTAATTTGGTGCGCGGCTGCTAGCGCTACCACTTATGTTAATCCCAACGGTAAAACTACTTTAAACCTGTCAGAAAAAGGGAACAATCGCAGAGGTTTTTACTTGACCAAAGTAGGCAATCGGGAATTTTTGGGCAATATTCAAATTACCCGTTCCGAAGGAGCAGCGGGCTCTTACTATTACAATGGGACTTTCAAAGACAGTGCGACGGGCCCTGGCCGAAAAATGGTTTGTTCTGGGGATATTACCATTGTTAGGCGTCAAGTTGGAAGGAGCAGCCAATTGGGAGCCGAAGTTACTTGGAAGGTGAAAGCAGGAGAAAATTGTCCTTCTATTGGCCAGACATTTAAAGTAAATTTAGTCGAATCTTTACCGCGTCCTAATGCAAGTGGCAACTATACTTCTAGCAATTCTAATACTTGGTTGACTGAAACTGCTGGCTCGGCAACTTGGCCTGCTTGGCGAGTCACGTCGCGAGATGGACAACTCAACTGCCGCAAGACCCCAAACGGAGCAATTCAACAACTTTACCGCGCGGATAGAGATACAATTGCTGCTGAACTCAGGGGAGTAAATGCGATTACGATGGCGAACGGTCAACCCTGGATGCTGACAAGACAAGGCTGTTATGTGCGCGCTAATTCTCAATACGTTCAGCCAGTTTCTATGCCAGAATAACTGTTCGTAAATAGGGAGCATCTCAATGAAAGCAGCCCTCCGCTAGAAATTGGAGTTGGGAGCCAGGAGGAAAAAGGAAGAAGGAAGGAGCCAGAAGAAGTATTTTTACAAATATGAGATGCTCCCAGTTCCGCTGTCAGAGCCACGCAGCTTACCAAAAAACATGAATCCAGTTTACAAGGAGTATTTTGAAAACTATTCTGTTGGGATAAGCTGTTGTGGATTTAAATTGTATGTCAAAAAACAATAAAACTCTTGTGGGGAGTAGGGGTTGGGCGTCCCGCCCGCCTCGACGAATATGCAATTTAAATAAAAAGTCCGCGTTATTTTGTGGCTGCACTACTAAACAATCAATCACTGCATAACAATTGCCATGCAAAGGAGTACCCTCTCATCCCTGTTTATCCTGCAAAACTTACATAGCGTGACAAAAGTTACGATCGCCCGTTAAATAGCAACTCGCTATCGTCATTAAATTACAATTAAACTGCTCAAATAATCGCCGACTTTCCTATTAAACAAAAACGCCGCACCCTAGCTACAGCCTGCTAAGGAGGATGTCAATCGATTTTAGATTTTAGATTTTAGATTAAAGAATTGACTTGCGCGAGATAAATGCTCTTTCTTGAGGATTTTAGATTTTAGATTTTGGATTGATTCCACGGATAAATCACGTGGCGGGTACCATCAAGACATTCTTGGTCAATCAGAATAGTGGTATCGACAAGAGATAATCGTTAGATACTCGTCATCCACAGCATAAACTAATCGATTCGTATCATCAATTCGCCGCGACCAAAAACCAGCCAAGTTCTCCCTCAGTGGTTCTGGCTTTCCGATCCCCTCAAACGGCAATCGGATGGTTGCCTCAATTAGCTTGTTAATTCGTTTTAACGTTTTCTTGTCTTGCCCTTGCCAATATAAATAATCGCCCCAAGCCTCATCCGTCCATGCTAACTTTCTAGTCATCCAACAAATTTCGCTCTACCACTTTCCCCTGCTTAAACTGAGCAATAGAACGCTCCAAATGGGCAGCATTGGCGGGAGATTTGAGTAAATGAACTGTTTCCAGCAAACTATTAAAGAACTCTAGCGACATCACCACGGCATCCTCCGCATCCCGCCTAGTGATGATGGTATAGTCCCTATCTTCCACTACTCTGTCTAAAACAGCCTTGAGGTTATTTCTCGCTTCGCTAAAAGAAACAATATTCATCTACTTGACATTTGTACTACTTACTGTACAAGTGTACCAATCCGCAATATATTCGGCAATCCCGATCTCATATCAATTTAATGTGAAGTTGCACATATCTCGATCCCCCTAAATCCCCCTTAGTAAGGGGAGTAGCAGGGTGGATTAATTGTCAAAAGAGTAAACCAGTGGGGCTAGGCTATTTGCTGACGAGCACGCGCCAGATTTAATTGGTTTGTCTTGATGAGATAAACCGAAAAGTAATTCGCTAACATATTCAAGTTGATTGGCCATAAATCTCAAAGCTTCAGGAAGTGTATTTGTACCGAGCATCCGAGCTAGAGATAGTAAAAATTGTCTGACCATTGCCCAGTTCGCAGGTGCATTGCCACCTCGATGGATGCAGTTATCCTCATTTAACGTCACATCTTTAACCCAATGCAGCCGATTCTCTATTAACCAATGTCCTCGAATTGCCGACGCAAATTGGCTTGCCGACCAATCCTTACTACTTAAATAATAATGCGTTTCATGGAAATCAACTAACCGACGACGACTTTTTTTGCCTTCCCACCTACTGCCAGTTCTTTTGATAGCAATTATATGTTTGACACCCGCCCACGCTGGTAATAACTGAGTAGATACGGGATAAATTGTCGTAGAGCGAGTTGTGGTGCGGCCATGCAAGCGTTCTGAGGTTTGAGCTGAATCGATCGCGCCCACAGATGCGACTAATTTTTGAGCCACTTTAAACAAACTAGATTGATTTTTTTTGATGGTAATTATGTAGTCATTACCTCCATCAATAATTAACTGAATAGTTTTTTTTTTAGTGTGCAGTGCATCGGCAGTAATTACTACTTGAGAACCCGCAAGTTCTTGCACGAGTTCTTCGACAACTTCGATTTCACTTCGCTCCTGATTTTCCATTACTTTATGTCGGACTACCCAGCCGCGATCGTGACTGTATGCAGAAACTAGACTCACAAAATTTTGGTAAGAACTATTACCGCCAACACTTGTGCTTTTAATACTTTTTCCATCAATTGCCATCAATTCTCCTGGTGCTATCGATAATGTTTCCCCTGCCCATATATTAAAAAGGACGGCAATTACCTCAAAATCTAATGAGAGAATGATGTTTCTAAAAGTAGAGTCGCATGGAAAACGAATATCTGGTGGGAGGTGAAAGAGTTTTATCAGAGTTGAGCGATGATTTTTCGTAAATTCAGCTAAGGGCTTATATCCCCAATATCCCGTACAACTGCCCAATAAAATTATCATGAGTATCAGCCATAAGGGATGCCTAATCCCCCTCGGATGTCGGTGGTCAGGTACTGATTTAATTGCTTCAATTAAATTCATTGTTGATGCACTCTGTAGGATAGTCGAGCGCGAGCGGACTCGATCCGCTCGCGCTCGACTATTATAATTTACTTGGGGACAATTAATCCACCCTGCCTAGCCCCCCTTAATAAGGGGGGGACAAGATTCTTCTCAAAGTCAACCCCTACTCCCCTTCTTAAGGGGGATTTAGGGGGATCGAGATATGTGCAACTTCACCTTAAATTGGTATCAGTTAACCGTCAACAGTCAACAGTTAACCCAACGATGAAAATCCGCGACGCAGAAGAAAGCGATTTGCCAGCAATTGTCCAAATATATAACGCAGCAATACCGGGCAGAATGGCCACCGCAGATTTAAAACCAGTCTCAGTCGAAAGCCGCCTCCCGTGGTACAGAGAACACTCCCCCAATTCCTGGCCGATTTGGGTAATGGAATCAGAACAAAATATTGTTGGTTGGCTGAGTTTGCAGATTTTCTACGGACGCGCTGCCTATCAGCATACAGCAGAAGTTAGCATCTACGTCGCACCCGATCGCCAACGCTGCGGAATCGGACAAAATTTATTGCAATCGGCAATTGTGCGGAGTCCAGAATTGAAGCTTAAAACTCTCAT
Source organism: Microcoleus sp. SVA1B4 (assembly GCF_036700545.1). NCBI lineage: Bacteria > Bacillati > Cyanobacteriota > Cyanophyceae > Oscillatoriales > Microcoleaceae > Microcoleus > Microcoleus sp. SVA1B4. Next base: position 20,278 of record NZ_JAUBPB010000038.1, on the reverse strand, counting down.
AGGAATAATTTTTGCTCACAATCAGCCGAGTGTAAGATTGTTTGAGAAATTTGGCTTTCAGCGCTGGGGATATCTGCCACAAGTTGCGGAACTTGACGGCGTTGAAAGAGATGTCGTAATTCTGGGTTTGCGTTGTTAGCTGTAGGGAAACGGCAATGCCAATTGGTGTCAACTTAAACTGTCAGTCCGCCCAATCCTTCCGTCCGCCCCTCAGTCCGCCAGGGAATGAATTCCCTGTCTAATAGCGAAAGTCCTCTTAAGAGGACTAATGAATCTTAAATTTTTCTTCTCAGTCCTCTTAAGAGGACTTTAGCTTTGAGGCAGGGGTTTCAACCCCTGCCGGACTATCGGTTGTACGTTAAGTTGTCACCAATGGGCTCTTGGAGTGTCCTAATTTGGAAGAAACGGCAACACCGTGTCTTGATTTGTAGGGAAACGGCAATGCCGTGTCCTAATTTGGAGGAAACGGCATTGCCGTTTCCCTACCTCAATCTGTTAAAATTTTAATTTCATCCAAAGATGCGATCGCCACATCAGCATTTTCCAAATGACTAACCTCAGCCTTTCCCCAACAAATCCCGATACAGCCAGCCGCGCCCGCATTTTTACCCATCTGAATATCGCCCGCTGAATCTCCCACCATCAAAGTTGCTGCGGGATTTACTCCGAGTTTCTCACAAGCTTGCAAAAACAATTTCGGATCGGGTTTATGAAGCGTTGAATCAACTCCCATTTCTAACTGAATCCACTCGGCTAAGCCGTGGTGTTTCACAAATTTCTGCACCGATTCTGTTGTAGCAGCCGAAAGAATTCCCAATTTTAAACCCGCTTCCGAAAGATATTTCAGCACTTCCAAACTGCCGACAAATAAAGGAGAAACAGCACTCTTTTTAAACATTTCGTCAGCTTCGTCAAAAGCGCGGCGCGCAATAGTTAAAGATTCCAGCCATCCCCGGCCGGTTTCGGCGATGTATCCCGCCGCCACAATCTCATTTTCCCTGCGACTACCGACGGCTAGCAAACCCGTGGGGTCGATGCTGCCAGCTTCGATGCCGAAAGCCATTTGTAAAGGCTCTCCAACGCCCGGAATTTGAGCGTCTGCGAGGCGCGATCGCTTAATTCCCAACAATCTCAAAAATTCTTGAGAATCCTCTAGAGTGCCGTCTTTGTCAAAGATTACGGCTTGGATATTCGAGAAGGTAATGCCCCGACATTTAATAGTTACCAAGAATCTGAACTCCGTAATTTTTATATTTTTTTCTATCTTCCCATATTGCGCTATTTTTAGCAATTGTTTTTAGCGCAACATAACTCTCTTGTCCCCCCCTTATTAAGGGGGGCTAGGGGGGATCTGGCCTTAACTATTACGAGATATATCGTACTCTTGTCCTCCCCTTATTAAGGAGGGTTAGGGGATATCTGGCCCTAAGAATGACGATCGCACGCACTCAACAACTCCTGACAAACTCCCTCAAAACACTGCAACACATCAACATTCGTAAACCTGACAACTTGCAGTCCATACCCCTCGAAAATCCCTGTTCTTTCCGCATCATATTGTTTCCCCTGTTCAGTAAAATGACTCTCGCCATCAACCTCAATTACCAATCTTAAAGCAGCACAATAAAAATCTACAATAAAATTGTCGATGGGTCGCTGTCTCAAAACTCTAAAAGGGAAATTTCTCAGAAAATCTTCCCAAAGTTTCTTTTCGGCTGGAGTTGGATTTTTCCGAAGTTCCTTGGCGATAGGGATGAGTTTTGGGTTGTAAGGTAGGTGGAAATTCGAGTCGTTTAATTTGATCATCATCCTCCTAATCTCGATCCGGAGATCCCCCCTAGCCCCCCTTAAGAAGGGGGGGACAAGACTCTTCTCAAAGTCAACCCCTACTCCCCTTCTTAAGGGGGATTTAGGGGGATCTCCGGGGGACAAGAGTTTAACTGCCTAATCTAATCTCAAACATCATAAATCACAACTCCAAAATATTTAAAATCTTCCTACTAAATTAGCCACCATTAATCCTAGTACAACCGGCTGGATGGGCTTAACCATATGTCTTTGAAAACCAGCTTCGATCGCCCTTTCGCGTTCTTTATCGCCCGCATAGGCAGTCAGCGCCGCGGCTGGGATTTCTCCTCCGGCTTCCGCAGCCAGAGCTCGCACTTCTCGAATTAAGAAATACCCATCTTCCTCTGGCATTCCGATATCGGAGATGAGCACGTCATATCTGCCCGGATTTTCAGTCAAAGCAGCGATCGCACTTCTGGCAGATTCAACAGCCAAAACCTCCGCCCCGTAGCCTTCAAGCACAAATTGTAAGAAGTCGCGGGTATCGATCAGATCGTCTACGGCTAAGATGTGCAAACCTTTGAGAGAGGGGACGCGATCGCTAGAGGCGTTTAAAGGCTCTACCAAATCAGTTGACTTTAAATCGATCGCCGATGTCAACTCTGGCGGTAGGGATCGCAACGGCAATCTCACAGTCATTGTAGTTCCTTGTTCCTCACCCGGACTTTCGGCTTGCACCGTTCCCCCGTGCAATTCAACCAGGTGACGCACGATCGACAAACCCAATCCCAGCCCTTGATTAGTCTTAGTGCTGGTGGAATCGCCTTGATGGAAACGATCGAAAATATACGGCAAAAATTGTGCCTCAATGCCTTTTCCGGTATCCCTGACTCGAAGTTGAGCATGATTCTCGATCGCCGATAGCAGGATTTCCACTCGTCCTCCCGCCGGAGTAAACTTAATCGAATTAGACAGAAGATTCCACACAACTTGCTGCAAGCGATTGATATCCCCTAAAACAGTTGTAGAAATCAACTCCGAAACAATTTGAATGTTTTTTGCTTCGGCTGATAATTGAACCCCCTCCAGCGCGGCTTGCACCACTAACCGCAGATCGATCGGACAAATGCACAGTTGAAGCTTGCCACTGGTAATCCGGGAAATATCCAGAATATCTTCGATTAACTGAGATTGCGCCCTCGCGCTGCGATCGATCACCTCTAAAGCCTTAGTAACGGCTGGTTCCTTCAGTTTCCCGGAACGCAGAATTTGTGCCCAGCCCAGGATCGGAGTCAGGGGATTGCGTAATTCGTGGGAGAGATTCGCCAGAAATTCATCTTTACTACGGTTGGCTGTTTCTGCCTGGTGGCGGGCCAACTGTTCATGCAGTAATAACTGCGATCGTACTGTCTCAAACTGCTTGCGCTGCGTGATATCCTCGATCGACAACAGAATCATTAAAGCTTGGTCTTCTCGTTCAAGTTTACAAGCATTCAGCAGCAGGATTTTCTGCCCGATCTGCTCAAACAGGTGCTCCAACTCAAAGTTTTCAAGCTTAACATCACTCACCAGAATATCTTCCAAAATCCATCGCAATTGGGGAATATTCCACTGCCCGTTGCCTAGCTCAAACAGCGAATATTTTGCTGTTTCTGACGGTGAAACCTGAAACAATTCATAAAACGATCGATTTGCTTTATTCACTCGGAAATCAGCATCTAAGACAACTAAAGGCGTTTGCACCGTTTCCACAATGGTTTCAGCATAATTTCGCGCCTCCTCCAAGGTTCTGGCACTGCGTTTAAGAGCATCAATATCGAGCAAAACCATCACCACACCGTCAATCTGGTTTTCCGTTGTTCGGTAAGGACGAATGCGGAGGTTGTACCAATATCCCGATAAAGTTTGAATTTCTTGTTCTTTCGTCTGGAGAGTATCAATCACCTCCAAAATCATCTGTTCCAAGTCAGGAACGTTCAGAGTTGAGCGGATGTCGCTAAAAGGTCGTCCAACATCTGTGGGAATCACACTAAAAATTTGCTGTGCCGTTGGCGTAAAGCGTCGAATCTGTAAATCGTTTGTCAGCATTAAAATAGGGATATTGATACTGGAAAGCAAATTTATCAGATCGTTATTGACCCGGCTTTGTTCAATATTTCGGCTGCGAAGTTCCTCGTTAGTGGTAGTGAGTTCCTCGTTAGTGGCTTGAATCTCTTCTTTGGCAGTTTCTAACTCCTCGTTGGTGCTTTGCAACTCCTCATTGCTCGATAGGATTTCTTCGTTGGCAATTTTGATGTCTTGGTTGAGAGTTTCGTGTTCCTGGATCACCGCTTGCAGTTGCGCTTGCACCGCAGTTTTGTCTTGGTAAGCGGTTGCAAGTGCCTGCCTCAGCAGCTCAATTTCGCGCACTAAATCAGCTTGATCGAAGCTTTCAGAAGGGAGAGTGCTGAAGTTAAGCACCGGGGGTGAAGCCTCTTCAAATACCACCAAAAAGTAGCGTCCTTCGACCGCCTGTGGCTGGAACGGAATCACCTCAAAATTGACGATAGTCGATCGTCGGGCCGATTCAACAACCGATACCCCTTCTTTCCTAACGGTCACGTTCTCCGTTTGTGCCTGATAAATGGCGGTGCGAAGCTCAACTAGCAAGCCTTCCCTTGCCATTGTCAGCAAGTTTAAGTCGGCCGTTCCGAAGGCCAGTCTCAAGTAAGGATTGATGTCTCCCCGTACTTGCAGGATGTTCATGAGCTCGTTGACAACCACACCTGCTAGGGCATAGCGATTCAAAATCAGTTGGTCTGTTTCTCGCTGTAAATCAAAGCTATTTGTCAAATTTTCCTTCACTCCCTGCTGTTCACGTGCTTTAGCTACGGGATAGGAACTAGGCGTAAACGAAAAAGTCGGACGAGTCGCCGTCAAGTTTTTGGCATAAATTTTATATTTTTTTTCCACTGAAGTAAACAAGTATGAGAATTTTCCGGTACTCTCAGAAGTGCCTAACAACAGAAAGCCATTTGGGTTAAGACTGTAATGAAAAATGGGCATCACTTTTTTTTGCAATGACTCTCCCAAGTAGATCAGGACATTGCGACAGCTAACTAAATCGAGATTGGAAAAAGGCGGGTCGCTACCTAAGTCCTGTCGGGCAAATACACACAGTTCGCGGACTGCCTTGCTGATTCTATAGCTACCTTCTTCTTGGGCAATAAAGTAGGCACTACGTCGTTCTGGTGAAACATCTACCATCTGGTTTTCTGAGTAGACGCCAGACCTCGCTTTGCCAATTGCCTGTTCGCTAATGTCTGTGGCAAAAATCTGGATCGATGGCTGGATGACTCGATCCCCCAAAAACTCTAACAAGCAAATCGCGATCGAATAAACTTCTTCACCTGTCGAACATCCCGCCACCCAAATCCGAATCGGAGTTTCGGCCGATTTATTTTGGGTAATCCTGGGGAAAACCAGTTCTGTTAACTTTTCAAAGGCTTCGGGATCGCGGAAGAAACTGGTAACGTGGATCAGGATTTCTTCATATAGGGCTGTGACTTCAGCCGAATGGTGTCGAAGATGTTGGGCGTAATCATTCAAGGTTTCCAGCTTGTACAGTACCATCCGTCGCTGAATGCGTCGAGCGATCGTGGTGGGTTTGTAGTGGCTAAAATCTACGCCTGTGGTCGATTTCAGCAGCGCAAAAATACTTGCCAGGGCATTTTCCTGTTCGGGCGATTCTTCAACTTTTGTCAGGGGAAGCGGGCCAGTGAGAAGGGGATTGTGACTATAGTTTGCCAGTTCCTCGGCAATTTTTTCCGGTGGGAGAACGAAATCGACATTGCCTGTGGCAACAGCGGTATTCGGCATACTATCGACTTTTGCTGTGTCTTGACATTGAGCAAAAGTCATGCCTCCGGCTGCTTTGATTGCCTTGAGCCCCAGTGAACCGTCTCCGTCTCCCCCGGATAAAACTACGGCGATTGCTTTGTGCCCGCGATCGACTGCCAATGAGGTAAAAAACGCATCTCCCGGCATATATTTGCCATAAATCTTCTCGCGAGGCGATAGTTTCAGCGCGCCGTTAGATACCACCATCTTGGTGTTGGGCGGAATAACGTAGACTTGATTGGGCTCTACAGCTATGCCGTCTTTTACCTCATTAACAGGCATTTGCGTCGTTCTCGCGAGAATCTCGCTCAGCAGACTTTTGTGATCGGGGGCTAAATGCTGAATCAGCACAAACGCCATACCCGTATCGCTCGGTAAATGGCTCAGTAACTGCGTGAATGCTTCCAACCCTCCTGCTGAGGCCGCAATCCCAACAATGGGAAAGGGGGCATCGGTTTCGGCTAATTGTTCGCTGTCGAGGGCGGCTGGTGCGATCGATTCGGGTGTATTTTCTGGAGATAATTGAGGAGAAGTCATAATGTGAAGTCCTGGACTTCAGTTATTTAGGAGCTTACGTATCTGGCAACTGTACGACTAATTAATTTAGACTATTTTGATACTCGGTTAACTTGCCATCCTAACGCAACTCCCTTAAGCATGAGCTACACTGTGGGAGCCACGAGCTGAGCGCGATCGAACAATGCTATATCCTGTTGGGGCGATCGCTACTAGAGGCTGGTAATAACCAAGTAGTATTTATTTGCTTGCCTACTTAGCTTTTTTCACCCGCCAGTGTAGCAGAAAGTGCGATTACTGATTCCGTATTAATTCTAGCAGTATAAGCGACTTGTGCGCCTTGTATTCCTTTTAAATCTTCTACTCGTTTTTGAATTTCGGAGACTCCAGCAGCTTTTAATGCACTTAAAAATGCTGGGTCATGATAAACTTCTTCGGAAAACGAAACTTCGTCACTTTTAGAAAGATTTTGAATGCGGGCGGCTTTGTTGACTGTCGAGCCAAAATAGTCGATCGAATTATTAAGATTTACCAGCAAAGCCGTACCTCGGTGAATGCCAATCCTGACTTGAATCCACTCTGCTTGTTGGCGAGTGGAGTTATACTCTCTCAAACAGGCTACAGCACCAGCGGCAGCCATAATTGCTTGTTCGTTGCTGATAAAGGAAGCCATGACGGCATCGCCAATGGTTTTAATGACTTTTCCGCCAAATTTCTCGATCGACTCAAAGAAAATTTCAAAATGATCGCGCACAATATTGTAAGCTTTGGTATCTCCCAGTGTTTCGTACATTCTGGTAGAACCGGTAATATCAGTAAACATAATAGTAATTGCCCGAATCTTGACTCGCTCTCTTTCCGAGATTACTCGATCGCCGAACAAACGCTTATAATCCGGGTGATGAAGCAGTTGCATTCCTGACAGCCGCAGGGGCAGTTGCTCTACTGTCAATTCATCTGGCAATTCATCGGAATGCAAAATCAGCCCCGACAAATTGTGTTCCGTATTAGTTAATTCTATCTTGACTTTTCCGGGACGCACGGCCAGCTCTTGTTTGTCAAAATCTGGGCCGGCCAACTGCTGGAGTTGAATTTCTTGTATGGTTTCTGTTTCTTCGCCTTCAACCTTTAAAATCCCTTTAGCTAAAGTCAAGGGACAGCAGTAGCGATATCGACCGTTTTCTAAGGTAACAATCTCCGATTCGGTGCAGTATAAAGGCGTTACCAGTTGCAGTTTGCTCTGAAGTACGGGAGGGGGAGCGCAGACGGGCCGCAGTTGCGGATCTTCGATTTCTTTGTTCAGGGAAAAGGTAACTTCCACGCGATCGAGCAAATCAATTTTAAACTCGCGATCGCACATCGGGCAAAAAGACATTTCTGATGTGTCTGCCAAATCTTTAAATTCTTCTGTAATCATGTTGCAGTGGGGGCAGTGAATATCCCAGTGCAAGTCGAAGGCACCGGCTTTCACTCCGTGCAGAAATTCGGAAGTAATTTTTTTAACATTCTTGACTGTATCGCCTGCTACGTAGTATGGATTAATTCTCAATCTCTGCAAAATGTGGGAACCTGTTAACCAGTTTTCGATTTGGTCGATCGTTCCTTTGCTCGAATTGGGACGTTTTTTGAGCTGTTCTAATTTTTCTTTTAATAGTTCGATTTTCATGACTCACTTGCCTTTGAGCCTCATGGCAAGAAATTTCTAAGTATTATTTTGTGTAATTTGCTTGTCTAGTTTGTTTTTGCCTGAGAATGCTGATGAGTTTGCACTTGTGCGGATGTCCCTGATGTTTGTAAATCTTAACAAATTAGCAGCATAAAGGCTAGGTTTATTTAGGAAGATCGATCGCGCTGCCACTTGTTTTAATTTAAAGTGCGATCGGTGCATCTGCCAGCAGGAACATATTAAATTGTTGGTAATTGGTAATTGCTAATTGGTAATTGCTAATTGTCAACCACTAAGTAGGGAGACAGCAATGCCCATAGGTGTCAACTTAAGCTGTTAGCTCGCCAAGTTCGTTAGTCATCCCGTCAGTCCGCCAGGGGTTTCAACCCTTGCCGGACTATGGGTTTAACGTTAAGTTGACACCTATGGGCAATTCCGTTTCCCTACAAATGCGCGCGTACTTTTCAGAATTGATATTAATTGGTAATTAATGATTGGTAATTGGGACGTTTAAGGCAAAAAAAAAGAGGGAATTTTCCCTCTTTTAATAACACTAACTGTGATGTTATTCTTCCGTCGCAGGAGGGATTTCTTCCTCTACATCTAATACTGCTTCGGGTGCTGCTTCAGGTGCTGCTTCGGGTGCTGCTTCGGGTGCTGCTTCGGGTGCTGCTTCGGGTGCTACTTCAGGTGCTACTTCCGGCAGATCCTCTTCCATTGCTGAGGGCACATCTTCGAGTTCGTCGGAGAGGTCATCATCAGCATCGATCGAGTCTACAGGAATGTCTATGCCTGCTTTAGCTTGCTTTTGAGCCAGCATTTTCTCGCGGAACTTAGCTGCCATTTCCTCAGCTTTTTCGTATACCAATTCGCGATTTTTGACCATCGCTCCAGGCTCCGGTTCCAACTGCTTGGTGGAGAGAGAAATCCGGCCTCTCTCGGCATCCAAGTCAATGATCATCACTTTCACTTCGTCGTTAACATTGAAAACGCTATGAGGCGTATCGATGTGATCGTGCGAAATTTCCGAGATGTGCAGCAAGCCGCTGACGCCGCCGATGTCGATAAAGGCACCGTAAGGCTTGATACCGCGTACTGTACCGATGACGACTTCCCCGACTTCGAGGCGGTTCATCTTGCGCTCAACTAAGGCGCGACGATGACTCAACACTAGGCGGTTGCGGTCTTCGTCTACCTCTAAGAATTTTAATGGTAATTCTTCGGCGACTAATTCTTCCTTCGGTTTGCGGGTACTGATGTGAGAACCGGGAATAAAGCCTCGCAAGCCTTCTATTCTCACGAGTGCGCCGCCGCGGTTGGTGGCAAATACTTGCGATCGTACTGTGGCATCTTCTGCTTGCAGTTGTCGCACTCTTTCCCACGCCCGCATATACTCGATGCGCCGGATGGACAGGGTTAACTGTCCGTCTTCATTTTCATCGGTTAGAATGAAAAATTCTCTGGTTTCGTTTGATTGCAATACCTCTTCAGGGCTTTCCACTCGATTGATGGACATTTCCTGAATGGGAATGTACGCTGCTGTTTTAGCACCGATATCAATCAGAGCGCCCCTCGGTTCTATACTAAAAACTGTACCCGCTACTACATCGCCCGGGCTAAAGTGATAGTCATATTTATCAAGTAGGGCTGCAAAATCTTCGTGAGTAAAGCCGATGTCTTTGACTGTGGTTTTGAGATTGACCATGCGAATAGTTTCCTAGGATTTCTCTCCTTCATGTTTTTCGTTTGTGCCGGCAGATATTCGAGATTTTGGTGAAAAAGCGATTAACTTTTTTCCAAATCTTTTACTAAAGTCAGTTTTTGCTAACTTTTGCCGGGTGCAACTGCACACCAGCGCTTGCCATTACTGTTACTCCATACTCTGTGTTAAAACGTTGAATCTTAACATTCCGAGTCAAGTAGACTATTTTGACACTCTCAGGTATAAATAAACTGAGATTCTTCATTCAACGAGCCGACTTGCTGGCGACAGGATTACTCCAGTCTAAGTAGAGGTCGGTTTCTCCAGAAGCGTAAATTTCGGTATGTCCTACCGTATTTAATTAGTCACCGAGCTTTAGTTAGGTTTTGTTCAAATGCGAGCTTTCCTAAACTGCAACACCGTTAGGTGTGACTACGCACTCAACTAATCCAGTTAAGTTTTTACGTTGTCTAGTTATACTCTATTTTAGACCGATGACGATCATATCACACCCAGCACTATTACTGAGAAAAAAGAACACTCGCTCGAAAGAGAGTCCCTTGAGTCGCTATTCCTCCCGGCCTTCCTCGCGACAAGGTTTTCAATCTCCCAAAATATTTCTATAAATTAATTTAAGCGAGCTTAGCTGGGACTAGCGCAGGATGCTGGGCTTTCTCGATCGACTGCTTCGGAATCCGGCAAATCTGCGTCAAAATTTGTCCCTGTTTCTGTATCTTCAGCTTCGTTGAGGGGATTCTGAAGGTGATTTAGGGTATCTACAAAATCTCGGATGCCTCGAAATTGCCGATATACCGAGGCAAAACGGACATAAGCGACTTCGCTGAGGGGTCGCAGGTGCAACAGCACCAGTTCCCCTATTTCTGAACTGGCGATTTCTCGGAGCGATCGACCTTGAAGTTGCGCTTCAATTTCTTCAGCCAGAGTTTCGAGATGCCCCGAAGACAAACCTGTTTTTTCGCAGGCCCGAATCAATCCCCTGACTAATTTTGACCTGTCAAAAGATTCGCGCTTGCCGTCCCGCTTGATCACCGTAATCGGCACAAATTCTATGCGTTCGTAGGTTGTGAAGCGGTGCTGGCAGTTCAAACACTCACGCCGCCGACGGATGCTTTGACCTGATTCGGCTGAACGCGATTCTAGAACGCGGCTATTTGTGTGTTGGCAGGAGGAACAGCGCATGATTGCTGAGTTTAACAGGCATTGCCAGCAAATTGCCATTCATCTAACCCCTTGGGGTCTGATGAATGGCTGGACTAGAAAAATCACTTAGCACACAGCGGTGAAAGAGTCCCGCACCAAATTAGATCACTATGATGCGGGCTAACCGCAGTCCGGTTCAGGATATTTTGGACTTACCGCAGGCGTATAGCTAATTATTTGCCAATCCGGGGAGGTTCCCGAAAGGCGATCGCAAAAAATAGTACGCCTATGGCTAAAGCCAGAATCAAAATGTAAGCAACACTTTCCATGTTAAATTTTCCCTATCTTCCCTTGCCGTATTATTTTATCGTGAACAAACCTGACGGTCAACTGAGTACAGTTAGACCGCAGGCTTCTTTTTCCTTTTTTTCAAAGGCTTTTTATAGTGAGGTAGTTCCACCCCCACTTGCTAATATAGTATCAGAGTATTTCCCGATCATCTTGGGGTTTAAAAGAATAATTGTCGGTTTCGGTACCAAAACCCAACAAACCTTTCATCCCAAGGAGTAATTCCCAACGGGGTACGGGGCCGAGCGCTCAGATTAATCCCCTCTAAATATACGTTCGGGACTTCCCGGCTGGTAGTTAATTGCTGGTTTTATTCTTAACTAAAAAAACCCGGTTTCTTGAAGAAACCGGGTTTTTGTGTAGCGGGGAAGTTTCCCCCCTACCCAGAGGCTGGCAAAATTTAGAGAGGTTCTTGTCTTCTGGTGGTTACGTCGCCCAGTTTTTGGAACAGGCCCCACTCGACTTGTTCTTCCAAGTCAGCCTCAACTCCAGCAAACACGTCGCGGAAAATAGTCCGAGAACCGTGCCAGATATGGCCGAAGAAGAATAGCAAAGCAAAGCAAACGTGTCCGAATGTGAACCAACCGCGAGTCGAAGTGCGGAAAACGCCGTCCGAGTTCAAGGTTTCGCGATCGAATTCAAACACTTCACCCTTTTGAGCAGCGCGAGCAAACTTCTTAACATCTAGAGGATTATTAAAGGTTTGACCGTTAAGTTCACCACCGTAGAAGCTGACGGTAACTCCGCTTTGTTCAAAGCTGTATTTTGATTCAGCACGGCGGAAGGGGATGTCAGCGCGAACGACCCCATCTTTGTCCGTCAAAATTACTGGGAAAGTTTCAAAGAAGTTGGGGAGGCGGCGAACCGACAATACCCGACCTTCGCTGTCAGTAAATACTGGATGGCCCAGCCAAGATTTAGCAATACCGTCGCCATTGACCATCGCGCCGGCCCGGAACAAACCGCCTTTAGCAGGAGAGTTGCCCACGTAGTCGTAGAAAGCCAATTTTTCAGGAATTTGTTCGTAAGCTTCTTGGAAGCTTTGGCCACCGGCCAAGCTAGCTTGAGCTCTGCGATCGATTTCTTGTTGGAAATAGCCGCCGTCCCACTGATAGCGAGTCGGGCCAAAAAGTTCGATCGGAGTTGCAGCAGAACCGTACCACATCGTACCCGCAACCACAAAGGCTGCAAAGAACACAGCAGCGATACTGCTAGAAAGTACAGTTTCGATATTCCCCATCCGCAGGGCTTTGTAAAGACGTTCCGGCGGCCGCACTGTCAAGTGGAACAAACCGGCAATTACGCCGACTACGCCCGCTGCAATGTGGTGAGCCACGATGCCGCCCGGATTGAACGGATCGAAGCCTTCAGGGCCCCAAGAAGGCGCCACTGGCTGGACGTGACCGGTCAGGCCGTAGGGGTCGGACACCCACATTCCCGGCCCAAAAAGTCCCGAAAGGTGAAATGCGCCGAAGCCGAAGCAAAGCAAGCCGGAGAGGAACAGGTGAATGCCAAACATTTTTGGCAAGTCAAGGGCTGGTTCACCGGTGCGAGGGTCTCTGAAAAGTTCTAAGTCCCAAAATACCCAGTGCCAAACTGCTGCTAAGAACAGCAGGCCAGAGAGGACGATGTGAGCGACGGCGACGCCTTCAAAGGACCAGAAGCCCGGATCGACGTTACCTTCGCCAGTGATGCTCCAACCGCCCCAAGAACCCGTAACTCCCAAGCGAGTCATGAAGGGCAACACGAACATCCCTTGACGCCACATTGGGTTCAGAACTGGGTCTGTGGGATCAAAAACTGCTAGTTCATAAAGGGCCATTGAGCCGGCCCAACCTGCCACGAGGGCAGTGTGCATTAAGTGTACAGAAATCAATCGGCCTGGGTCATTTAAGACGACTGTGTGTACGCGATACCAGGGTAGTCCCATTGACTGCGGTTCTCCAAGGTGTAAGTGATGATGTCTATTTTTACGGAAAAATCAGATTTTGAATCCCCAGCAGTTACCTGCAGGGTTTAAACTCTGCCTTTTGCCGACTGCCATCTACCTTCAAAGGTGGAGGCATAAAAATGAAAGTTATTTAAAGAAGTGTATCGAGTGTTAGAACCGATTGCAATATGTTGAGCATTACATTAGTTGCGGGTTGCCCATTTCGCAGCGGGCGGCGATCGTCCCGAGGCGTTCGAGGACTTGCTCGGCATCGATCAGTCTGGTGAGGGTGACGTTGCCGATATTTTTGGCGGGATCGGCAGGATCGGGACGGACTGCGGGTTGGACTTCTACCATGAGTACGGCGTCTTCTACGCGGTAGAGCCACATTTTTTCGTTGCGATCGGAAAGACAGAGGTTGAGCTGTTGGATGTCTGGCGCCCGCCTCCAGGCGGCGTGACTCCACTCGCCACCTACGCCCCAGACGCGCCCAACTTTCCAGCCGTCGGATAAGAAGAAGTATTTCACTTGTGTACGCTTGTTGAGATTTTTTTGTCTAACATAACGCAAAACTGCAATTGTACGGAACTATCGAACTGCGAAGGCGCGAAGGGTGCATATTAAATATGGTTATTCGATCGACTATTGCCTATAATATGCTATGTAAGGCATAATTTACTCAAATTAAGATAGCAGATAGTAGATTTACCGATCATTAGAATAAGTTAATCGAGCAAGAAACAGATGACAATTAGCCTGAAGACTATTATGGAGAATTTGCCTCCCGAACAACGAGCAATAGTCGAAAAGCGATCGGTTGAATTAATGGCTGAAGAAATGACCTTGCAAGACTTACGAAAAGCAAGGAAATTTACTCAGATTCGCATGGCAGAATTATTAAATATGCGTCAAGAAAATGTCTCGCGGCTAGAACGCCGTGCGGATTTGTTGGTATCTACTTTGCAAAGTTATATCGCGGCAATGGGTGGGGAGTTGTCATTTGTCGTAGAATTCAAAGATCGACCCCCCGTAAAAATTACTGGATTAACATTGATGTTTGAAGAAAGCAGCTACACTAATGGAGAGGAAGAGTTTTAATTGAGGAACACCGTTTTTTTAGTGAGAGCGATCGAGTCTTCAAAGTCGTTTGCGGTGTGCAAAATGTTGGATTAGCTGAGAGTATTTAGGCAAGTAGCTTGGGTTAGGTTGGGATCGACGGTGGCGAGGGTTAGTTCGTAATGAACGGCGGTGGCGGCAATGAATCTATCTGCGGGGTCTTGGTGTATTATATCTAGTTGACGGCTCAGAATCGCAATTTCATTGGTGAGGATTGCTTCTTTTGTGTCGAGTTCTTGTAGGCTTTTTTGAATCCATTTTTCTGGTGTGGGTTCTAGGGTTAATCTTCCTTTTTCGGCGAGTAGTAGGGTTTCCCAAATGCTAATGGGACTTAACCAAAGTTCGTTTTCTTCGTTAGCAATCGCCGTTTGTAAAGTGGTTGATAGGCGAGGATTCCCAAGACGATACCAAAGCCAAATGTGGGTATCTAGTAAGAGTTTCATGACAGGACATCCCAAGTTACGATGTTAGAGGTTGGCTCGATGATATCTCCGATAATTTTGCCGCTATCTTTGACAGATCCGAAGGCTGCTCGTTTACTTTTTTTGATGGGGGAGATAATGGCAACAGCCCGATCGTTTTGGGCGATGGTGAGGGGTTCGCCGGTTTGTATGGCTTGGGTGAGTAGGGCTTGGATGGTTTCGGGAAGGTCGGAAAGGGCGATCTGTGTCATGGTGTTAGTGGGGTGAGGGTATAGGGACTTACCGTACATCGATTTTAAGCTGTTGTGCATCTAGATTATCTATGATATTAGAGGGGGAGAGGATTTGACGATTTTTGGAATGTTGGGTTTCGTTCCTCAACCCAACCTACAATTTAAGCCAATTCTAGGGAAAGAAAACACGCCCTAGTCCTACCCGGACTAAAACCTAATTTTGCCAGATGTCTATTATTCAATCTAAAATCTAAAATCTAAAATCTAAAATCGAATGACCGCACAAACACCAGTACAATTCCAAGACAGTTTCGACATCATCGTAGTAGGTGGCGGACACTCCGGCTGCGAAGCCGCCCTCGCCACTTCTCGCCTCGGCTGTCGCACCCTTCTCCTCACCCTCAACCTCGACAAAATTGCGTGGCAACCTTGCAATCCGGCTGTCGGCGGCCCGGCTAAAACCCAACTTACTAACGAAGTTGATGCGTTAGGCGGGGAAATTGGCAAAATGGCCGATCGCACCTACTTACAAAAGCGCGTCCTCAACGCATCGAGAGGCCCCGCAGTGTGGGCGCTGAGAGCACAAACAGACAAGCGGGAATACGCCGCTGTGATGAATAATATTGTTGAAAATCAAGAGAATTTAACCATCCGCGAAGCGATGGTAACAGACTTAGTTTTGGGCAAAAATGAAGAAGTTATCGGAGTCGAAACATACTTCGGCGTCGCTTTTGAATGCAAAGCAGTAATTCTCACCACAGGCACTTTTTTAGGTGGCACGATTTGGGTAGGCAATAAGTCGATGCCCGCCGGACGTGCGGGAGAATTTGCCGCCGTTGGTTTGACGGAAACTCTCAACCGTTTGGGCTTTGAAACTGGCAGATTGAAGACTGGAACTCCGGCAAGAGTTGACAAACGTACTCTCGATTACACCAACCTAGAACCGCAGCCGGGAGATACAGAGGTTCGCTGGTTTAGTTTCGATCCAGAAGTTTGGATCGAACGGGAACAAATGCCTTGTTATTTAACTCGAACTACGCCAGCTACTCATCAGTTAATTAGAGACAATTTGCACCTTTCTCCAGTCTACGGCGGCTGGGTTGATGCTAAGGGGCCGCGCTATTGTCCGAGTATTGAAGATAAGATTGTGCGGTTTGCGGATAAGGAAAGTCACCAGATTTTTATTGAACCCGAAGGTAGAGATATTCCTGAACTTTATATCCAAGGATTTTCTACTGGTTTACCAGAAAATTTGCAGTTGCAAATGCTGCGGACTCTTCCGGGTTTGGAAAAGTGCGAGATGATGCGCCCTGCTTATGCTGTGGAGTATGATTATTTGCCGGCTACTCAGTGCTTTCCAACGCTGATGACTAAGAAGATCGAAGGGCTGTTTTGCGCGGGTCAGGTGAACGGTACAACTGGATATGAGGAGGCGGCTGCACAGGGGATTGTGGCGGGGATTAATGCCGCGAGGTTTGCGAAAAATCAGGAGATGATTGTGTTTCCTCGCGAGCAAAGTTATATCGGCACTTTGATCGATGATTTGTGCACGAAGGATTTGCGGGAACCTTACCGGATGTTGACTTCGCGATCGGAATATCGGCTATTATTGCGATCGGACAATGCGGATCAACGCTTGACGCCGCTGGGACGGGAAATTGGTTTGATTGACGATCGCCGGTGGGAGTTGTTCGATCGCAAACAAGCTAATATTGTGGCAGAGAAGGAACGCTTGTACTCGACGCGGGTGAAAGAACACGAGGAAGTAGGCAAGGCAATTTTTGCTGACACTCAACAAGCGATTAAAGGTTCAATTACTCTGGCTGATTTGTTGCGTCGTCCTGGTTTTCATTATGTGGATTTGGAACGCTACAATTTAGGCAATTCTAGTCTGAAGTTGGCTGAGAAAGATGGTGCAGAAATTGACATCAAATATTCCGGCTACCTGCAAAGACAGCAAAATCAAATTGATGACATTGCCAAACACGAACGCCGACAATTGCCTGCGGATTTGGATTACATGGCAATTACAACTCTCTCGAAGGAATCGCGGGAAAAATTGGCTAAGGTAAGACCACTGACGATTGGCCAAGCAGCGAGAATTGGCGGGGTGAATCCGGCTGATGTTAATGCTTTGTTGATTTTTCTGGAAGTGCGAAACCGTCAGCAGCCGGCTGGTGTAGGAAAATAACCTCAACTAGAGGTGTTTCAAAGCTGCCTTCAATTTTATGGAATAGCAGGATGAAAAAGTGTGACTATTGTGAAACCACTATTTTGTTCTGCAGCTTTCCTATTGAGGGATATACAGCATATTCCATGTATATGTGGTACACACAAGAAGAGCGATCGCCTGCTGTTTGGTGCGTCGCCACCCGTCAATGTGCAATCTTTATCAAATATGAAGGAGCGACGCACCCTACCGATTAACACCAGACTTGGCTTATAAAAACTCCGAAATCGGGAATTGATACCTGTATTCAGCAACGCCACAAAAACGGAAAACTGGCAGAATGTCAACTAGAATTGATGAAACTCTGCCAGTATATTGTAGATATTGATCAATCCTCGAACCCCAACTTTCATAAAGAGTGCGAGAGAGAGGGGGAGACAGCGAGAGGGAGAGGGGGAGAGGGGGAGAATTGGGAAACACAGTTAAATTCATCCGTGTATCCGTGTCCGAATCCGTGTCGTGCCATTCTTCCCTCTTCCTTCCTCCTTCCTTTAATGTGCCCAGAGAATCACACCAGCTTCATAAGGACTGCTGAGATTATCGTGCTTGGGCAAAACCCGCAACGACAAGCCTTGCAAACCGCTAGAAGTATAAGTAATGTCAGCCGTATAAAGGCTAGCATTGTGAGAATCTTCTCCCAAATACTCCATCACCACCGGCACGCCACCAATGATATCGCCGTTAGCATCAACCGAACCTTGATAAAGTTCGACTTGCACGTCTGCAGGAGTCAATCCCTTCAGATTAATCCGAGATTTAACAGATATCGACTGATTGACTTTAACTTCTTTATCCTGCGAAATATCAACAGCCTCAATCTTAATATCGTGCCACTTCGCGAGAACGTGCTTCTTCCAGTGAGACAACTCCTTGGCCGGAGCGCAATTATCAGAAGTCATCGTGAAGAATCGATCGCTCACCGGGAAATAAGCCCGCCGCGCGTAATCCTTCACCATCCGAGCAGTATTGAAGAAAGGACAGTTCAAGCGAATAGAATCCTTCATTTTCTCCGTCCAACCGCGGGGAATGCCATCAGCATCCCGGTTGTAAAACAGCGGTACAACTTCCTTTTCCATCAAGTCGTACAAAGCATTCGCCTCGACATCATCCTGATACTTAGTATCTTCGTAAAATTCCCCATGTCCGATCGGCCAACCGGTACGAACATAATCAGCCTCATCCCACCATCCGTCTAGAATGCTCAGATTCGGCAAACCATTCATCGAAGCTTTCATCCCGGAAGTACCCGAAGCCTCACGCGGGCGGCGCGGCGTATTCAGCCACACATCGCAGCCAGACACCATCATCCGAGCAACGTTAATGTCGTAGTTCGGTAAAAACACCATCGAGCTCATCGTCTCGTGCTCGCGGATGAAGTGAACGATATCTCGAATCAATTCCTTACCCGGAATATCCATCGGGTGAGCCTTCCCAGCAATCACAAACTGCACCGGGCGATTTTGATCCCGCATGATCCGCATAATTCGATCGACATCGCGCAAAAACAGCGTCGCCCGCTTGTAAGTAGCAAAGCGGCGTGCAAACCCGATCGTCAGCACCTTCGGATTGAGAGCCTCCCGCGCGTGTTCGATTTCCGTTTGGGCCGCACCGCGCTCGCGCAAAGTCTTTTGCAGCCACTCCCGTGCGAACACCACCAACTCCGATCGACAGCGTTCGTGATTGCGCCACAATTCCTCATCAGGAATCGACGAAAGCCTGTCCCAGAGACGATCGTCCTTACCGGTCATTTCCCAGTCCGGGCCAAGGTATCGATCGTATAACTCCTGAGTAGACTTCGCCACACAACTGCGAGCGTGTACCCCGTTGGTAATCGAAGTAATCGGTACTTCTTCCTGCGGCAAACCCGGCCACAAACCCTGAAACATCGGGCGCGACACCACACCATGCAAAGCCGCCACCCCGTTGACAAAACTCGACATTTTAATTGCCAAAATTGCCATATTCAGAGGTGCGGACAAATCGCCAGTATTCTCCCGGCCCAATCCCAGAAACTCATCTTGCGACAAGCCAAACATCTTGGGATACTGACCTAAATAGTGCATCACCATATCCGGCTCGAACAAGTCAAACCCAGCCGGCACCGGCGTGTGAGTCGTAAACATACTGCTCGAAACCACCACCTGTTCCGCTTCTACGAAACTCAGGTGATATTCCTCCATCAGCATCCGAATGCGTTCCAAAGCCATGAAAGCCGCGTGGCCTTCATTCATGTGATAAGCCGTAACTGTCAGCCCCAATGCCTTGAGCATTTTCACGCCGCCAATACCCAGCATGATTTCTTGGTGCATCCGCAGAGTTTTATCACCGCCATACAGTTGGTCGGTAATATCTTGGTCGTAGCGACTATTAGGTTCAATATTTGTATCCATTAGGTACAAAGGAACCGTTCCCACTTGTACCCGCCAAATCCGGGCGTACACCTTGCGGCCGGGATAGTCTACCTCAATCCGCAATTCCGAACCGTCGGGATTGCGTTCTGGGTGCAGCGGCATATTGTAGAAATCGTTGAGCGGATAGCGTTCTTGCTGCCAGCCGTCGGCGTTGAGATACTGCGAAAAATAGCCTTCTTGGTAAAGCAGGCCGACACCGACTAAGGGCAAGCCCAAATCGCTAGCTGATTTGAGGTGGTCGCCTGCGAGCACACCCAAACCGCCCGAATAGATCGGTAGGGCTTTAACTAAGCCGAATTCCATCGAAAAGTAAGCGTAGCATTCTTGCTGCTCGGTGCCGCGCTGTTTGCGGTACCAGGCGCGGTTTTTGAGATAATCGTCTAACTGCTGGGCTGCTCGGTTCATTTGGGCAATGAAGCCTTCGTCTTCTGCCATTTCTTGCAGTCGCTCTTGAGATATGGTTCCGAGCATCAGCACCGGGTTTTGGTTGCTGGAGTCCCACAGGTCTCGATCAAGGCGGCGGAAGAGGTCTTTGGTATCGACGTTCCAGTCCCAGTGCAAGTTGTAGGCAAGCTTGCGTAGGGGTTCGAGAATTGTCGGTAGCGACGGGGAAACGTTAAATGTGCGAATTGGCTGCATAGACAAAGCATTTATGTTGGGGTAGCGATATTTTCCTCTGTCTTTGGGTACAAGTCCGTTATTCTGCACACTATTTTAAGTTTTAAGCTGCGGGGGGCGATCGCGATGCCGATCTGTATCGACTATCTGCAATGACACAGCAGTGCCGTGTCCCTAACTCAGCTAAGGATCGCGAATTAAATAACTTACAATTTTAATTGTTATTGTGGGATGGGCGTCCCGCCCGTCCAAAAAGGA
>NZ_JAUBPB010000037.1:0-63718 GCF_036700545.1 Microcoleus sp. SVA1B4 | reverse complement strand
AGCTTGCAAATAGGTTCTATAAACCCGCCCGACCCCACGAAAAATCCTCTTATTGATATTGCTGCAAGATGTCAGGTTAAAGGAATACCTCTGCGGGTAGGGACACGACACTGCCGTGTCCGTACAAATATAATCGGCTTAAACCGCAGCAAAGAATACCTTAGACTTGACAGGATCGGGAGTCATGGTCTTGTCACCGGGCTGCCAGCCGGCGGGACAAACTTCATCGGGATGAGACTGGACGTGTTGGATAGCTTGCAGAGTACGGAGAGTTTCGTCCACGTTGCGGCCGAAGGCAAGATTGTTGATAGTAGAGTGTTGGATGATGCCTTCTTTGTCGATGATGAACAGACCTCTGAGGGCAATGCCTGCTTCTGGGTCGAGGACGTTGTAGGCCGAACTAATTGTTTTTTTGAGGTCAGCAACTAAGGGATAGTTGAGGTCGCCAACACCGCCAGATTTACGGTCTGTTTGTATCCAAGCGAGGTGAGAGAATTCACTGTCCACGGATACGCCGAGGATTTCGGTATCGATTTTCTTGAAGTCCTCGAAGCGATCGCTAAATGCTGTAATCTCAGTCGGGCACACAAAGGTGAAGTCCAAGGGGTAGAAGAACAGGACTACATACTTTTTGCCTTTATAGTCGGACAGTTTAACTGTCTTGAATTCCTGATCCACTACGGCTGTTGCTGCGAAGTCGGGTGCAGCTTGACCAACCCGGAGGCATTCACTGGTCATAGATTTTGTTTCCTTTTTTACGAACTGTTACAAATATATCATACTCATAACGACTACAAGTATCTTCTCGATCAATCAAAAAAATACGCTCTCAAATTTGAGAGCGCAGTTTTTTTGATTAAATAATGGCTCAGGCGGGATTTGAACCTGCGACCTTGGGCTTATGAGTCCCCTGCGCTAACCACTGCGCCACTGAGCCAAATCTACTTCACGATTTACTATCGTAGCACGGTAGGGCTAGCTATGTCTGCTTTTGAAACAACACTATTTCTAATGACTTCTAGTAAAAGTTATGAGTTTTGGTAATCATTCAAAACCCATAACTTTCGACCAGTCGTTACCGAGAAGCGCTGGACGCATCGTCGGGCAGTAAAGCCATTGGGTTGATAGCACCCTGTCCGGCGGGATGAATTTCAAAGTGCAAGTGCGGCCCGGTACTAAAGCCGGTGCTGCCCATTTCTGAAATCTGTTCCCCTTGAGCGACTCTCTGACCCTTTTGCACCAAAATCCGGCTGTTGTGGGCATAGACAGTCTCAGTGCCGTCAGGATGGGTAATTTCCACCAGATACCCGTAGCCGCCGTCGTTCCACTGAGCATAGGTAACCACCCCGTCTGATGCTGCCACAATTGGCGTGCCGATCGGCCCTGCAATATCAATTCCCCTGTGCATCCGTCCCCACCGCCAGCCGTAGCCAGAAGTCAGAACGCCCTTAGACGGCCAAATAAACCGGCTAGCAGACTGTTGTTTGCCGTTAGGCAGATAAGTATCAGGGCTCGAAAGAGGAGGCAGTTCTGGAGAAACCATGCGTCCCAAAGACGGGTTACTTAGGGGATCGTAACCCTCGGCTCCCAAAGGAGCAGTTGCCACGACCGGCTGATCCTGAGTGCTTTTTGGCGTCAGGTTGATCGGTTGCAGTTCCGCTGCGCGAGCGGGGTCTAAACGCTCTTGCTGCTGCTTCTGAACCTGCTCAGACCAAGCTCTTGATGGCGGTCTGCTGATTTCATTCTGCACCGCCTCAGTATAGTCGGGGGTGTAGAGATATGGATTGACACTTGGCATATCCTCAGACTGGTTGACCGAGGGCCCGTCATTTGGAGCCAGGGACACCGCATTGGCGCTGATCGAATTGCGCGAGGCACGATATTCCTCTCGCAGTCTGACAACTTCTGCCCTCAAGCGTTCGGAATAAGGGTTGAGAGCTTCTGCGGTAGTCCGAGCCTCCGAATTCGATTCTGGTAAAGCGCTAGTTGGATCGGCATTTGAACCCTGGCCGCTAGTATTTGGCACGAACCCGATCGGCTGCGGGTATTCTCCCGTAGCGATGGCGGTAGCAGTTGCACTGGCTGGCGAGGGCAGGGCACTGGTGTCAACAGCACCTGTAAATGTTGGTTCCCCTTGAAGATCCAGCTTCCGTGGATCGCTAATGGTTTGGGAAACTTGAGTCAGCGAAATGCTGTTAATTTGGGGAACCATCGGCGCTGAAATATTGTTCAGACCTTCCAGGTTCTCCAGGGGAGAGACAACAGGCACTGTGGGCGCGGGTGCTGCAACGCCAGCACCGACTATTTCCGAAGTAGACGAACTGGGGTTCAAAGATGCGGGAACCGAATTCGCCGCCCAGACAGATGTAGAGTTGGAGGCAGAATAAGAGGCTGCCGCCTGCACCCCTGGATTTTTAAACCCAACTTGGGGAATTTTGAGCCGTTGATTGACATTCAGCAAGTTGGGGTTGCCGAGCTTGTTGACGGAGATCAGATCTGTGGGCGATACGCCGTGACCTTTGGCGATCGCATCTACTGTATCTCCCGGACGCACGCTGTAGAGAACCTCAGCCGGCGCGGCGGTACTTCCTGCAGGGGGGACTAGCACAGCCGTGGGCAAACTGGGTGTTGCTAAAGACTGTTCAATTGACTCGAATGCTCGATCGGGCGATGCTGCTTGACCTCCCCCGGAATTGGGAATTACAGGTGTGGCATCGAGGTCAGGAATAGTTGTCCCAGTTGCATATTCGGGGGAGGTCAGCGTCGGTGCTGACTCGGGCAAAAATGCCGCAGATGTAGATAAATTTGCTCCCCCCTCCGACCCGAACATCGTTCGACCCGATTCTGTGGTGCGGTTTTCCTGTTTCTTCAAACTGTCGATCGCCCCGTCTGCATTCGGGATCTCGATCGAACTTTGTTCCGGTACCGTCGTGACCAGCGGGGTCGCTGCGGTTGATGGCAGCCCTGTCATGGCTGCACTATCCAATGGCTCGGAGCCAGTCAGATTAAACTCTTGTTCGGGATTGACCGTCGCTGCGCGCTCTAGCGAAGCCGATGTGCTATAGCCGGCGTTCTGTTGTGGTGTGGCTTCCGTCGCAGTCGGAATTCTGAGCTGTTGGCCAACTTGGAGTATGGTATCGGGTTGGATCTCGTTGGCAGTTGCTAGTACCAACGGTTCAACTTGATAATCCCGAGAAAGCTCCCAAAGGCTTTGCCCTTCCTGCACCTTAACCGTCACCGACTCAGAAGGTGCTCCGGGCTGTTCGGCCCTGGAACCGTCAACTTGTGCGGACGTAGCCGGCCCGTTGGCCGATACTGGCTGTACAGCGGTGGATTCTGATGTCGGTGCGAGTTCAGACGCGCGAGCGCTGTCTCCATTTCTCGGTAGCAGGATGCCAGAAGCACCTACCGATATTGCCAGCCCGATCGTGGCGAGAGAGCGAACTCTGCCTGTGCTGAGCGTTGTCTGTTTGGATGGTTCCGCAGAACCGTCTCTGTCGATTTCACTAGCCTGAACAGGCTTAATTTGGGGATATGTTCGTTTCAAAAAAACGACCTCCTACTGAGAAGCGCTAACTGTCCTTGGAAACACTCAAGGGGATCGCATGACGCTGAGTTTAAATCAACAAGCAAAAATATTCTGATTGTTGACAGCTATCATGCTTAGGCCAGATTACCTTGCTTTTTTAATTTAGACAAGCTCAAACCGTCAGAAATTTTAAAATTCTCGGTCAAACCTGCTGCAATTAACCCCACAAGCCTTACACCGCAATAGCTGGAACGAATACATAAAATCTTCGTTCCGGTAAGGATCTGAACTCTTACCTATTATCTGACTTTATGCTAATTTCCGGACAGCCTACAACCGTATATTTACTAGATATAGTGTTCAGACCCAAGCTGGTACTCGCTCGCGCCCTAAATCGCTAATATCCTCTGTTTTTGTTGCTGAATCATCTGGGGAGTAATTTGGTGTTGCTGATAACAATCTGTTTTTGAATGAATAAAATATATTAATGTCGGCTATCTAGATTTTCACCCCTTTGATACAAATTTCTTATATTAAAATCGAGATTTTGTCCCCTCCGGCAGCTATTAAATATCTATATATTTATGTGTTGATAATGATTTATCCCAGCTCCCCCAACTGTCGTTTAGCCTCAAATAAACCCACAGCGGCGCTGACGGAGAGGTTCAAACTCCTGACTCCAGGCTGGCTCATCGGAATGAAAACTGTGGCGTCGCAGGCATCCAAGACGTATTGGGGAATGCCTACAGTTTCCGAGCCAAACATCAGCCAGTCGCTGGGCTGAAATTGGAATTGCGCGTAATTGCATCGCCCGCCAGTGCTGAATCCGATCGAGCGTCCCCCGCGCTGCTCCCGATAGGCCAAAAAAGCCGCTAAGTCTTCGTGGCAGTGGAGGTTGACGTAGGGCCAGTAATCTAAGCCGGCCCGTTTCAGGTAGCGATCGCTAATTTCAAACCCCAGCGGACCCACTAAATGCAGTTCTGTGCCTGTGGCAGCGCAAGTGCGGGCGATATTGCCAGTATTCGGGGGGATTTGCGGGTGAATCAAGACAAGTTGGGGCATGAAGCTAATTAAAAGCGAAAAATACAGCTATTGGGAAATTTATAAAACTACCCACAGGTAGATATACCTTATAGCTTTTATTTATAACCTTTGTCGAGATCCATTGATTAAATATTCTGATTGGTTTTTGGGAGGTGCTCTGCAACTTTTGACAATCAAGCATCCAGGATACCCGCCACGTGATTCATTCCGAAAGCAGACTCAGGACCGGTGAAATAAAAAACCTGTATCCGATGAAACTTGCCGAACGTATTTATCTCGCGCAAGTCAATCTAAAATCTAAAATCTAAAATCTAAAATCGATTGACCAGGAGGTTCGGGCTATTTGTATTTGCTGAGTACGCAGAGGCAGGGGGCTAGTGAAAGCCCCCCTTATCATAACGGCGGGTACTTCAGGCAACTAACTGGGCGCACAAGTTGTCTTCAAGTTCCCATTCTTGGTGAGCCATACCATTAATCCCTTGCAGAATAATACTGCGGGTGTCTGAACCTCCCTCGTGCAGCTTCAACCACTGCTGGGCCGTGTTGCCTTCCCGGAGAATCTTTTTGAGTGGCGAGAGAAAGCAGCTAAAGCCGCGTTTTTTGGCTATAGGCCACACTTCGCGGTAAATTTCCTCAATCCAATCTCGTGCCAGAATAGTTCTGCCGTCTTGCCAGTGGGTAAGTTCGGCATCCAAACTTTGCCGGGATGCAGCAATTTCGTTGGCGTCTGTGAGAGCAACTAAGTCTTGGTTGCGCGTGGCCTCCGGTAAGGTGCTGAGTTCTAAAGGGTCTAAGCTGGGGTCTTCCATCATCTGCCAAATGCGAGCTTCTAGTAAGGCAGTGATGGCTAACAAAGCCAGAGGATTGACTTCGAGGTCGCAAATTCTCAGTTCGAGGCGGTTGAGACAGTAGGGGCGACGATCGCCATTTGGTCGCACTGCAGACCACAAATGGCGGACGTTTTGCATAGTACCGAGTTCTAGCTGTTCTTCAGTCCACTGAATGTAATGCTTGTGACTTTCAAACAGGGGGACGATGGCGGGAGTTTTGGGAAACAAACCCCACCGAGTGGAATGATAGCCCGTCACTTCGCCGTCGAGGAAGGGGGAAGAGGCGCTCATGGCAAGGTATAGCGGTGCTTCGACGCGGGCGAGGCGGATGGCGCGCATCAGCATTTCTGGTTGGGAGATGCCGATGTTGATGTGAATGCTGGCGGTGACGACTTTGGTGCCGTAGGTTTGCTCGATGTAGGTGTGGTAGGGGTTGTTGGGATCGGATCTGTAAAATCGATCGCTCCCTCCTAGAGACAGGGTACTTCCCGGCAGCAAGGTATAGTCGCCCAATTGTTTGAGATACTCGCGCAGCCGGACTCGCGGCTTGACTAAGGCGCACAGCAGGCGATCGTAGCTGCACAGCGGGGCGGTCGTGTACTCCACATTGCGGCTATCAGGCTCCCGGACAAATCCCTCTAGATCGGCGACTATGCGATCGGAGAGACCGACAACCTCACCTTCGGGAGTGCCGGTATACATTTCTACTTCAAAGCCTTTTGATAGCAGCACGTTTATTCCTCAGCTAAGTTGAGTGCTAGTTTCTAGTATCCCAAAAATTGACCTGTTCATACTATCTCCCACGAGGCAGAGTTGACTTTTTTCGCGACTGGCACTGAAACGGGGTTTTTCTGCGCCAGCTTGTTTGAGCATTTGTTTCCTAGTTGGGGGCCTGCCACGACAAATACTGCCATGACAAAGAGTTTCCGAGGCGGTTTTAGACTCAGAAAGGCTGTTTGTTCGATCGCGCTTGTGTTTGATTCGGTATTGGGGGCGATCGAACTTATGGTGAATAGAACCCACTCCTGCCTCAGTTCGACATCTGTTTTCTGCCTTGAGGGGGATAGCCGCAGATATATATTGGGTGCGATTCTAAAAGAGAGCTCTGCAATATTTTTGAGCTATAATATTAACCCCTAAAAATCCCTGTGAAAGAGCAAGACAGAACTCCTCCCAATTTTTGGAATATGCTAAGCAATTTAGCCTTAGTCCGGTTTTTGCTTTTATTTGCTTCTGGTTGGGCTGGACTGCAACTTTTAGCTTACTTTGAAACTGCAGTCGCGGTTTTCACCATTGCTGCACTCGTGGCTTTTTTGCTCAACTATCCGGTGCGAACTCTCCAAAGATTTTTACCGCGAAGTTTAGCTGTCGCCTTCGTTGTCTTGCTCACCATTTTAGTTTTTGGCGGTCTCACCGTCACTGTAGGCGTCACTCTTTTATCTCAAGGACAGCAATTAATTGACAGCCTGACTGAATTTGTGAATGCTCTGGCGCCTCTGTCCGAGCGCCTCGAAGCATTCCTGCGGGCGAGAAACCTGCAAGTTAACCTGCGAGTTATTGAGGAACAACTGCGAAATCAAGCTTTATCTGGAGTTGTTTGGAGTATTGCTTTCTTACAAGTATTTTTAACCAATTTATTAAATTTAATATTAATTATGGTGGTGGCTTCTTTCATGTTACTTGATGGAGAGAGGCTGTGGCTGTTAGTTCTCAAGTTTATACCTCGACACCTGCACAGGCGTTTAAGTATAACAATAGAGAAAAACTTTTTAGGATTTTTTCAGGCACAAATTCTGTTAATGTTATTTTTGACAACAGCTAGTTTTGGAATTTTCCTACTGTTAGATGTGAGATTTCCTTTAATTTTAGCATTTATTATCGGATTGTTTGATTTAGTTCCAGGGATTGGAGCCACGCTGGGGATTAGCTTAGTTTGTTTTATTGTATTGTCTCAAAATGTGTGGCTAGCTTTAAAAGTATTGGCAGCTTGCATTGTTTTGCAGCAAATTCAAGACAACTTTATTCATCCCAGACTGATGCAAAATTCCCTTAACCTCAATCCGGTAGTGGTATTTTTTGCACTGTTAGTGGGGGCAAGATCAGCAGGACTTTTAGGCATATTTCTAGCAATTCCGCTAGCGGGAGTGATAGTTAGCTGGTTTGACATTGAAGAAATGCAAGCGGAAGGTTAATGGATACAGCCATCCTATTTTATAAAATCAGGCTGCAACATCCGATTTTAACCGGCCGACTAGAAGTCCCATGCTTCAAAAACTCTCCTGTGCCCAAAGCGCCAATAAAAGTAAATAGAAAACAGCAACTTAGGATACACCTTACTGTGTCAAGTTAATGAATAAATTGCAAGTCAGTAGGAAATCTTTCTTCTTCTGGTTCTGGATCATAAATGTAATCGCAGTCAAAACGCAGAGCTTGAGAGTGGCGACTGATAGAAAATCCGCAATTACTCACCATTTCTGTAGTAAAAGTTGCCATGACTAACTCAATAAGTCTTCTATAGGAAATGTTAGGTAGTTGAACGTAATAGGTGCGTCTGGCAAAAAATATTCTCTCATCTTTCGGGAGAATTATGCCATTAATTCTGTGTGCGTGTTGAATCGGCTTGATATAGGCCTCAATAAACTGCGACTGATTTTTTTGGAGTCTCGCTAATCTTTCGTGTTGCAACCAGCTCATTTGAAACACAATTTTAATAAATTCAAAGCCCAAAATGTAGTTAAAAACATTATTGCGTTCTTCTGTACTCAAGACGAAGCGGAGTGCAGATTCTAAATATTGGTCAGTTTCTCGGAGCGATTGTTGAGCTGAGTGGATATAAAATTGTTTGATGTAGCTTCTTAAATCTGATTCGTTTAATTGTTTTTTGACCCGAAATCTGATTAAATACTCTTTGACTCGGTGTAGAGTATCTACATCTTCAAACATTTTTGAAACTAAACCGTCGGCTGTATAATTATCTAAAAATTCTGCTTGCAAGTCGGGAGTAGATGCACACAATATGTAGCAGAGAGACAAGACATAGCGCCGTTGGTTCCAAGGCAAGCTTTGGGCCCATTCTTTAACTTCTACAGGGAGTTTTTGGAGCACGGTATCTGTGTGGGGGAGTTGAGCAAGGTCGGCATATTTATGTTTTTGTTTAATCATTGCCTGAAACCTTATATTAGTAAGTATACAGAGTCGTCGATCGCAGATGATGGGAGAGGAGATATGCGAGGGAGGCGGTCAGTTATTCTGTCTTATTTTATTGCCATCTATCTAAATATACATTCTGGAGGGAACAGAGGGCGTGATCTGTCTCACACTTTAGCGACTTTTAAATCACAAATGCTAGCTTTTCGCATCACATTTTGCGACTGTGAGTGTCACCCATAAAACTTATTCACGTCACTGGAGCAACAGTGGGTTTCGTTGAGGATTAAGTCGGGTGATTCATAAGTTTTTGTTAGTAATCATTACTGAGATCGATCGTGAAGTTGACTACAAGTATTTTCCCGGAAAATCAGTGCCAAGACTTAACTTTTTGCGAGATCCTCGTGCAACAAATGCGACAGTGGCTCGATAGCATTGCAGTGGGAAAGCCACCAGTAACTCAGTGGTGTGCTAACTTATACTCGCACGGTGTTCTTGTCAGAGATATATCTAGTTATTGGGACACTATTTTTTCCACATACTGCCTATGTGCAAGCTTAATCCTGTCCATGAGGAATTAATGGGGTTACGCTTTCGCTCGCTCTGGTTGTTGGGCGGGGTCAGCCATAACAGATACAAGTTTCCGACAACAATAGTGAGCAACCCAAAATTTTAGATATTAGTTCCCGCCCCCAGATGTATCTGTGGAGTAAATCTAAAATCTAAAATCTACTGAGGTATGCGCCGAAGATGTAACCCTGTACTACTGATTGAGGGGTGTCATACCTCGATCGCCCATTGAGCTCAATTATTTATGGGGTCTGTCGCTCTGGTAGTTGCGAGAGCCATAATTTAAGCCATAATTGTTGATAATATCAATGGATGCCTCTCGATAGGAGTGGGTATCCATCGTGGCGCTTAAGCCAAAAATAACATCAAACGGTAGCAGCAAAAACAATAACTATAAAAATAATTTAATAATCTATGTGGGCTCAGGGAAGTGAATATGTTTAACGCAACTGAACTGCTGATTAAGGCTTTTGTCAATCGCCTGATTGAAGGTTACCGCCACACTTATGGCGGGTTTAAATCTGACTATGGTGAGATTATTGCTTGGGTTGCGAGTATGGCTTTAGAAAATATTGCTAATAGCGATGCTCTTTACCATAATGTCGAACACACTATTTTAGTGACTTTGGTGGGACAAGCAATTCTGGGTGGGAAGCACATCCGCGAAGGGGGTGTTTCCTGCGAAGATTGGCTGCACTTCCACATTGCTTTGCTATGTCACGATATCGGGTATGTTAAAGGTGTTTGCCGGCAAGATAGAACAGATTTGGGACTGTATGCTACGGGCATAGGCGACCAGAAATTAACGCTGCCTCCGGGGGCGACGGATGCTAGTTTGATGCTTTATCATGTCGATCGCGGAAAAATGTTTATTGATGAGCGTTTTGGCGGTCATAAACTGATTGATGCTGAGCTGGTTAAGCATAATATTGAGCTGACTCGTTTTCCAGTTCCTGCAGATGAAGATTATCAAGATACTGTCAATTATCCTGGTTTAGTTCGGGCTGCCGATTTAATCGGTCAGTTGAGCGACCCACGATATTTGCAAAAGATTGCGGCGCTGTTTTATGAGTTTGAGGAGACTGGGCAAAATCTGGTTTTGGGCTATCAGAATCCGGGGGAGTTGCGGGATGGTTATCCGAAGTTTTATTGGAATGTGGTTTATCGGTATGTGAAGGATGCGATCGGCTATTTGGAACTGACGCAGCAGGGGAAACAAGTTGTTGCTAATCTGAGCGCGAATGTGTTCCGGGTGGAGCATTCTCAGGTGGGAGTTGAGGATGTGGCTGTAGTTCGTTGATGCTTTGTCCGCCACGAGGAACGAAGCAATCTCATATCATGTCGGGTCAATGGACCACAAGTCCTGTAGGGGCGGGTTCACCAACCATAATTGCCTATAATCTACAATATAATAAACCCGCCCCGACCACGATATTATGGTCGATCTGATTCCTTGTCCGCCACGAGGAACGAAGCAATCCCAGCGCTGATTCTTTGCGATCGCGACAGTCCTGGATGCACTCATACTAAAGAAACCGGGTTTTTTACCTAATCTTCGTTGCTACAGCCAAGGATTTTCGTAAAAAAACCCGGTTTCTGACTATCCCTGCGTCTAGCACTGTGCTAGTAACGAATCAATCTCGCGATCGAATTCAGCAATCCTGTTGATATTGAAGCGCTAAATCTTCGATGAGTTCCACCATTGCGCGAACCATAGGCATTTTAGTGAGAATTTCGATCCAATACCATTGTCCGTTGGGATTGAGTTCGATAAAATAGAGCGTATCATCCTCGTCGCGAATGATATCGAATGCACCAAAATTTAAGCCGAACTCGTCAAGCATTTGATGAAGTTTGTTGAGGTAATCCATTGGTAGCTTGTCGGGAACGTGAACGAGTTTATCTGGTTCGGTGACGCGCCAATCCAAGGTTACATCTGAATCGTTGGTATGTTTGGCGTCAATGCGACAGACAAAATCATGTTTACCGATTAATGTAACGCGATATTCTGCTTTCTTTTGAATGCGTTTTTGAATAAAAACAGGTGCCAATCGAATACTCTCTCGAAATTCCTCAAGTGTTTCGACATCAATGGGGCGAGTATAACACGCATACTGCTTTTCATCATGTAAGAATCCAGAGTAGCGCATGGGTTTGACAATGCACAGGCCCTGTTCTGTTACAAAGTTGCAAGCAGCATCGTATGAATTTGTGACGAGAGTTGGAGGGATAGTAATTCCCAATTTTTGAGCAATGGGAATTTGGTTGATGCGATGGGATGGCAATCTAATCTTGTAGTAGTTATTGACCCACCTCGCTTTAGGATATAAGCCAGACAGAGAGTACATCAAAGATTCTGTTTCTTCTTGACAATACTTGATTGCCCAAGCATCATCAACTTCTGGAAAAATTGTATAGTCGTTAGGTTTTCGCCACCAAATCACGCCGATTTCTTGAGCTTCTTTCAAGGAGTCTTCAAAGGACAAAAAACTTTGAGTGGGATTGCCAGAAGCTTGCCACGAGTAAGCATATTTGCTTTTTTGAATAAAACTTTCTGAATTTAATCGAATTGCTCGAATATTTGATTTTTGCAATTCGTTGATAACGACATCTGCATGAATGTCTGTCTCGGAAGTCACGATTAAAAGGTCAGTCATAGGATTTGAGATTTGAGATTTGAGATTTGAGATTTGAGATGAAAAATTACGGATTCTGTATGGGTTTGGATCTTATAGGGGATTGCATTATTTTTGGAAACGGGTATCACAACCAAACCAATTGAAATAAAATTGACAGTGAAAGACCTGTCATGCAAAAATTCATGCAGGTCTTTCAAGAAATCAGATGGCAAGCAAAAGACGACCTTAGCCAGAGCAAATTCTAGTCGTCCTCTTGCTGGTCATCATCATTCTCGTCAAACTGCCTAACAGTGGAGCCACTGCGATTACACCAGGAGCCACTCATGGAGGTGATGTTGGAGGTCTGCGTGGTGGGATCGTAGCTAAAAGTCTCCTCGGCGGTGATGCCGTACTTGGGCAAGATGCTCAGGTGCATCATCAAAGGATTTGCTTTTTTGTCTAGAGCGAGTTGGGTAGTCGTCATAAGTTAGTCTTTTTGAGCGATTGTTTTACTTTCACAATGCTACAGCTTGCCAATTAATTTGTATAGTCGAAAAAGGTCGGATAAAGTCGTATAATATAAAAAGTTTTGATAAAGCTTTAATCGTTTTTGTATTCAAGGCGAAAATAGTCGGATCTAGACGGTTTTAGTTCGATCGCTCGGATATTGTGAGGAGGCGCGGGTGAACGTTAAGGAAGCACTGGCTTTTGCGGATGAAGTTGTCTTTGCGAAAACTGGCAAGCATTTAGATGATATGCAAGTTGGTGTGATTGAGGGCGTTCTGAAGCGGCAAAAGTATGGCGATATTGCCCAAGCGCTGAATTGTACTGAGGGTTATGCTAAAGATGTGGGCTACGAGTTATGGGAGTTGTTCTCTGATGCTTTTGGAGAAGAGGTTAATAAATTAAACTTGCGATCGGCACTGATTCGCAAGTCGAGAATTAGCAACGTTACTGGTAGCGTTATTAGTGGAAATCATGTTGCTCGTGGTCATGTAATCGGAGCTCTGAATGTCTGCACATCACAGGAAGAGTCGCCTGAGTTTTTGCGGGGAAAGCAGCGGGCGAAAATTGAGGCGATCCAACGCTTGCAAGCAGTAGGCTTGACCGATGAGCAAATCGCGCAATGCTTGGATCTGAGGCTAGAAGAGATTCGACAAGTCGATTTGACAGAATAAGAATGTTTTGCTCCTGATTACCAGATAGATTGAATCGTTAAAAAGCTCAGAAAACGAAAAATCACCATGAGATTCATTAACCCCAAAATCGAGTTTGCATTCAAAAAAATATTCGGCTCCAATCAAAGCAAACCAATCTTAATCAGCTTTCTCAATGCCATGATTTATGATGGTAATCCCACCATCACCGACTTAGAAATTATTGACCCGTATTTAGCATCGAGAGTCCAGTATCTCAAAGACTCTTACCTGGATGTCAAAGCCAGACTTGCAGGAGGCGC
This sequence comes from Microcoleus sp. SVA1B4, assembly GCF_036700545.1. Lineage (NCBI taxonomy): Bacteria > Bacillati > Cyanobacteriota > Cyanophyceae > Oscillatoriales > Microcoleaceae > Microcoleus > Microcoleus sp. SVA1B4. Next base: position 50,521 of record NZ_JAUBPB010000037.1, on the reverse strand, counting down.
AACTGTAATTATCGAGATGCAAGTTTTAAATGTAGAATCTTTTTCTAAACGGGTGGTTTACAATACTGCGAAAACTTACTCGACACAACTGATGCGCGGTGAAGGTTACTTTAAGTTAAAACCTGTAATTGCTTTGACAATTACTGATTTTGAAATGTTTGACAATGACCGAGAAGTAATTTCTCACTTTGTCTTCAAGGAGAAAAAGCGTTTATTTGATTATGTCGATCCAGAGATAGAACTGATCTTTATCGAGTTGCCAAAATTCACTAAACAATTGGATGAATTAGAAACTTTGACTGACAAGTGGGTTTATTTTATGAAAAATGCTCCCAGTTTGGAAGTGGTACCGCAAACAATGGAAACAGTCTCGGAAATACAGCAAGCCTTTGCTATTGCTAATGAAACTAACTTGAATCCCGAAGAGTTGGCAGATTTAGAAGCACGCGAAAGGTATATTCTGGATCAGCAGGGAATCTTGCGAAAGGGAATTGAAGAAGGACTCGCACAAGGGCGAGAAGAAGGCAGAGAAGAAGGCAGAGAAGAAGGACTCGCGCTAGGAATGAGAGAAAAAGCTCTAGAAATTGCTAGGCAACTTCTCAATGTTCTTGATAATCCAACTATTAGTCAAACTACGGGTTTGAGCGTTGAAGATATCCAAAAATTGCGGGAGGAATAGAAAGGAAGGGAAAAAGTGCGATCGCACAATTAGTACACCTTTTCTCCCTACTAGGATCAGCCTGGTAGCGCAGGTTTTTGACGCTCTGCCTCTTTGATTGAGAATGAAACCAAATATTAACTCTCATCCACATAATCCTCAAGGATGAGTCTGCCCTCTCTCTAAAGGAAGATTTCATTAAACCAGTAAATTCCGTATGATGCTGTAAAAGTCAGTCAGATGGGAAAGCTATCTCCGACTCTAGCTCCGAATAACTGACCAATCTTACAATAAAAAAAAATACATCTCATGACATCAGTCACTCCCAATCAAACTTCCTCTCAATATGAAGTTAGCGAACCCGAAGAAAAAATTGAGTCTCTGGTAGAAGAAGTTAAGCCAGAAAGCGAAATCGATTTAGAGTTTCTCTACACCAGAGACATTGAATTCCGACAAGAAACAATTTATTTCATTGTAGTCGATCGCTTTTACGACGGCGACCCCGAAAATAACGAAGGCCCCAACCCAGAACTTTACGATCCAGAAGGGAAAGATTGGGGCAAATATTGGGGCGGCGACTTGCAGGGAGTTATCGACAAACTCGATTACTTAAAAGATATGGGAGTTACTGCAGTTTGGCTGACTCCACTGTTCGAGCAAGTGGAAGCATTATTTGTCGAACAAGCTGCAATTCACGGATACTGGACTAAAGATTTCAAGCGATTAAATCCCCGCTTTATTGCCACAGGCGACAATCCTTCTATCAACCAAACACAAGAAACTAAAGATACCGTATTTGACAAATTAGTACACGAGTTGCACCAGCGAAACATGAAACTCGTACTTGATATTGTCTGCAATCACAGTAACCCAGATTTTAGCGGTAAAAAAGGGGAACTCTACGATGATGGCGTAAAAATAGCTGACTTTAACGACGATGAAGATGACTGGTATCACCACTACGGCGAAGTCACAAACTGGGAAGATGAATGGCAAGTCCAAAACTGCGAACTTTCTGGTTTAGCAACTTTTAACGAAAACAATATTGCCTACCGCAATTACATTAAGTCAGCAATTAAACAATGGCTGGACAGAGGTGTTGATGCTTTGCGGGTTGATACAGTCAAGCATATGCCTATTTGGTTTTGGCAGGAATTTAATGCTGACATTTTAACACACAGACCTGATGTTTTCATTTTTGGCGAATGGATTTACAGCGACCCTAGAAACGATCGTTCTGTGGAATTTGTCAACGAGTCGGGGATGACTATTTTAGATTTTGGTCTGTGCGTGGCAATTCGAGAAGTATTGGGGAAGGGTGCGGGCGCGGGATTTAAGTTAGTCCAAGATGTCCTGAATTTGGATCACCGCTACTACGGGGCGACGGAGTTAATTACTTTTATTGACAACCACGATATGCCGAGGTTTCAGTCGTTGAATCCAGATCCAGAAATGCTGCATTTGGCGATATGTTTAATTATGACGACTCGCGGTATTCCCTGCATTTATTACGGCACTGAACAGTATCTGCACGATGATACAGATGGGGGGAATGACCCTTACAACCGCCCGATGATGGAAAAGTGGGATAATGATGCGCCGATTTACCGAGATGTGCGTTTGCTGTCGGGATTGCGACGGCTGAATCCAGCTATTTCGATGGGGAGTCAGTGGCAAAAGTATCTAACTCCTGATGTTTATTGTTACGTGCGCCGCTATCGCGATTCTGTGGTGTTTGTAGCGATGAATCGTGGCAATTCTGTGACACTTAAAGAGGTGGATACTGAGTTGCCTGATGGAGAGCATACGGAGGTTTTATCGCGCCGCAAGTTTGAAGTTAAAGACGGGATGCTGTATAATTTAGAGTTGGGTTCGCGGGAAGTAATGATTTTTAGTCGCGTCGGAGAACGAGTTAAGGCGAAAACTATTGTGCGGGCGCAGCTTAACAGCGTTAGAACTCAGCCTGGGGAAAGAATTGTGGTGATTGGAGATTGTCCTGAGTTGGGGAATTGGGATATTAGTAAGGGCTACCCCTTGGAGTATATCAATACTAATACTTGGTTTGGGGAAATTCCTTTTAATGAAAGTGCGGGGAAGTTGATTTCTTATAAGTATGCGCTGCTACGGGAAGGACTGTCGCCGCTGCGAGAAAATCTGGTTTGTCGCCGCTGGGTTTTAGTTTCGGAAGGGACTGTGAAATGGCGGGATAAGTGGGCGAGTGGACGCGAGTCGTGATTTTTAATCAACAGGCTTTCCGGCTTGTTTTACCAGTTTTTAATCAACGGGATCTCCGGTCTGTTCCACAACCAAGTTTCTGTTTTGTGGAACGGGCCTGAGAGCCCGTTGCTGATATTACGAGTTTAAAGCGATCGCAGCTTCTGGGCTAAAACATCGACATAAGGTTCGCTGCTGTGCTGGTTCACAACCATTTCGTACCCCCGCTGCGCTTGAGATTCAGCTTCTTGAGGATTTTTTAGCAAATGGACGATCGCCTCGCGCAAACCTGCTGCATCTCCCACATCTACCACTTTGGCAATATCCGGGGTGGCTAAATAATCGACCATACCTTGAGTCCGAGTAATGACGACCGGCCGCTTGCAGGCCATTGCTTCTAGCAAACCCTGCACTCCAGCAGCATATTTATTTTCTGCCAAACAAACTGCAATTACGTCTGCATCGCGATAAAGCTGCACTAAATCCGGCCATTCGTAGAACTTGCGGGACATATTTTCTGGCATAGTATCGGGGAAAGCTTGCGATAAAGCTTTGGCATCTTTAGAAAAACCGCTAATTTTTACGTCAACATCTAAGTCAGCAGTTGCTGCTGCTAGGAGTCGGTAGTCGCGCTTTTCTAACCCGACGCTAACAATCGTTTGCCGCTTTTTATCGCCAGAAACGGGGCCGGGTGTGAAAAACTTAGTGTCTGTCTGGTCTAGATGCACTAAAATCCGGGATTCAGGTAAAGCTAAATAACTGCGGAGGAAGTCAGTTTGAGGGCTGGCGCAAGCCATGAACACGTCAATTTTGTCAGCCAAACCAAATAGTTTCAGGGCGACGCGGCCGCGCAGCCGATCGATATTGTGGAAATGTACAAAAATTTTAGGGCGATTTGGCAATTGGCCACACACCGCCGCCACTGGAATCCCAATGTCCTCGCCGTTACAAAATATCACGTCGTCGCTGCTGACTTGCTCGGACAATTTGCGCGCGGCGGCCCAATGTTCGGGTTTAGAAGAAATTTTCGATCGCAGCTTGTCGCTCAACGATATCGCTTCGCCATCCGGGGCGTGGACGGTGGCATTTAAGCTGTCTCTGAGGGCTCGCAGGACGTGGCGAGGACATTTGCCTAGTTGTGCATCGCGGTCAATTCCATCTAGGTCTATTTTGCGACCTAATGCCAAATGGTATTTCAAAGTATTCTCCTTATAATTATCCTGGGGCTGGGACAAATTATCTAACCTCAGAAGATTCTATCCTCTGCTGTTGAAAGTGCTAGTGCGATCGATCGGTCGATTTTAGATTTTAGATTTTAGATAAATCTGGGGGGTTCTCCCTCATGTGTAAATTTTTTTGAGTTCCATCAATCTCACATCTTGCACCATTCTCAAGAACGGGCTCTGGGGCCCGTTCTACAAAAGATAAATTTCTTGTGGAACAGGCCGGAAAGCCTGTTCGTAAAAGGATTATTGACAATGGTGCAGCACATCAGATCGATCCTGTCTGGGGCTTGTATCGCAACCGCGCTGACGGTTAGGAAACCGGGTTTATCGACACCCGCGCCCAAATCCTGTACGAATCAAAAACAGTGACCAAGAATTTCTAGATGGTACCGCCACGTGATTTATCTCGCGCAAATCAATCCAAAATCGAAAATCTCAAATCCTCAAGCCCCCGAATTGATCTCGCGCAAGTCAATCCAAAATCTAAAATCTAAAATCTAAAATCGAATGACACGCGCCGATCGATTCCAAGGACTTAAGCTTTTATGCTGAAGTTAGCTAAAGAATTTATGTTTAACCTCATGTATATTTCTCCAGAGCAAGACCAAAAAATTCGCTACACCCTGCGCGAGTGCGGTCAAGAAGCTTACAAGCTAGCAGCCGAACCTTTTGAAGTTTCCGAGAAAGGGCCCAACGACTACGTGACGAGTATCGATCAATACCTAGACCGACAACTATCGGCAGCATTTAGCGCTTTGTTTCCTGAAGACGGCAGGATCACCGAGGAAAACGTCGCCTCCAGAACAGCTTACTGCGCCAATTACCAGCGCCTCTGGTGCATCGATCCCCTCGACGGGACTGAAGAATTTATTCGGGGAAAACTGCACTACGCTTCCATGGTGGGGCTGCTGCTGGAAGGGAACCCGGTGGCCGGCTGGCTCTACGCCCCGGCTTTTGACCAAATGTATTTTGGCGGCAAAGATTGGGGATTGTTCCAAAGTGTCGGAACCGAAGCGCCACAGCCGATCGCCCTATGCAAACCCCCGGCTCCGACAGCGGAAAATTGTAAAATTATTCTCGGAGACAAAGACCAGAAAAACTACGCCCTGGCGATCGCCCAAAGCATCCCCGGCGCAGAATTTTACTCGCTGGGCAGCTTTGGCTTAAAAGTTATGGAAGTTATCTTCGGTCGAGCTGGTTTGTACCTGTATCTCAACGGCAGAGTTAAAGTGTGGGATACCGCCGGCCCTTTGGCTTTAGCAAAAGCAGCCGGATTGGTTTGTTGCGACTTGCAAGGTCAACCGCTGAGGTGGAGTAAAGATGCGATCGAGCCGGAAACTCTGGCCCACACGCAGTCAATCGCGATCGGCTGGCCGGAATACATAGAACCTCTGTTGGGTAAAGTTCAAAAGGCAGTGGCAGGCTTGTAAACCCGTTTAAGATTAAAGAATCTGCCAATTTTACGTGAACCGGGCCTGTCCACCCTTATGATCAATTAAAGGAGCAACGGATTGTTTGTGTTCCCAAACATCGATCTTTCCCTAGCTGTTGGGTGTCGCCTAATCATATTTTCCACCTCCGCGAGTTTGCGTCAGGAACCTCAGCTATCAGGCGTGAGGCTTGGAAGAGTAATCTGACAAGCGATTCTGACGGGCCTTGCGTCTTAACTGACTACGTTTTTTGAGTCACGACACTCCTTGAATGCGAAGCCAGTTTTGGGCTCTGTCGCTGAAGGTTAAACAGCCCTAATGTCACTGGGGCAGTGCTTTGGGCCCAACAAGCTCACTAAACCAAGGCGCAGGCTAACATCACCCCGAAAGGGAGGCTCGAAAGAGCAAAACACTATGCGTACAGGGCTGGGAAGTTTGAGGCGGTAATTGTCCCGCTGAAAGTGCAACACTTTCATCACACTCCCGCCAACCAGTCCCAAGGCGGTAGTAATCAAAAAAAGACAATATAAAGCCGTCCTAGAAGGACGGAGTTTCTACCCATTTTTTTGATGAAGACAGAAGCTTTCAGTGAGCTATTCCCTCTATTTAAGGGTGCTAACCCAGAAACCTTGGGAGGGCTGCTATCAAATGCCGTCAAGCATGAGTATCCCCCGGGCCGAGCTGTGGTGATGGAGGATTCTTGGGGCAACGCGATTTACTTTGTCGTGTCTGGCTGGGTAAAAGTCCGCCGCTTGTCAAACGATCGAGCTGTATCAATGGCTATTTTAGGACGGGGTGCCTTCTTCGGCGAAATGGCAATTCTGGACGAATCTCCCCGATCGAATGACGTACTTGCTCTATCGCCCGTGCGACTTCTGAGCGTCACAGCTCAGCGATTTATCCAAACCCTGTTTAAAGACCCGCAATTGCACCACCGGATGCTGCAACTGATGGTGCGGCGACTCCGCCAAACCAATCTCCGCTATCAACTCCGAAACCGCCAGCCTGCGGTTAAACTAGCAAATACTTTAGTCGAGCTGGCAGAAAACTACGGTCAGAAAACTGCTGAGGGCAAAGATATCTTCAATATTCCTTATGAAGACTTAGCTGATGTCACAGATATCACCCTAGATGAAACCAGCAAAATTATGGAAAAACTCGATAGTAAAGGTTGGATCAATATCGATCCAGACCACCAAACTATCCATTTGCTCAACCTCAAGCACTTGATTAATTTGGCAAGTCAATGACTGATGTTACTTCTTTGGATACCTCGTCCGCTGCCGGCAACCGTGAGGGGCAACTAACAGCACCGACAATTCAATATTCGGTGGCGATGCCCAATCCTGAATCCCATCTCTTTGAAGTAACTTTGCGCGTGCAAGGTTGGTCGGAGTCGGTTCTGGATTTAAAAATGCCTGTCTGGACTCCCGGTTCTTACTTGGTTCGAGAGTACGCCCGCCACCTGCAAGATTTTAGCTCGCTATCGGGCGATCGAGCTTTACCTTGGCGCAAGCTCAGCAAAAATCACTGGCAAATCGAGACCGATTCGGTGTCAGATATCACGGTTCGCTACCGCATTTTTGCCAACGAACTGACAGTGCGAACCAATCATTTAGACTCGACTCACGGTTATTTCAATCCGGCGGCTTTGTGCTTTTTCTTGCCCGGTTTTGAGAGCAACTGCTACACCGTAACCGTTGTGCCGCCGCAGCCGGAATGGCGCACCGTTACTACTTTGCCGCCTGTTTCTGGCCAAAATCTTACTTTCGCTGCTGCGGATTTTGACACTCTCGTAGACAGTCCTTTTGAGATTGGCTGTCACGAAGTATACGATTTTGAAGTGATGGGAAAACCCCACCAGCTAGTTGTTTGGGGAAAAGGCAATTTAGAACCCGATCGCACGATTCGAGACATCCAAAAAGTGATCGAAGTTGAGGCAAAAATGTTCGGCGGTTTGCCTTACGAACGCTATGTGTTTTTCCTACATTTGTCCGGCTCTGGTTTTGGCGGTTTGGAACACAAGGAGAGTTGCACTCTCAACTATCCGCGTTTTGGTTTTCGGGCTAAGGAAAAGTATGAACGCTTTATTCAGTTGGTAGCTCACGAGTTTTTTCACCTGTGGAATGTCAAGCGCATTCGACCGAAAGCTCTCGAAGTATTTGACTACGAAAAAGAGAATTATACTCCTTCTTTATGGTTCTCTGAAGGCACTACAAGTTATTACGATTTGGTGATTCCTTTTCGCTCAGGTCTCTACAGCGTGAAAGGTTTTTTCCAAGGTATGGCTAAGGAAATTACTCGCTTGCAGACGACTCCGGGGCGGAGTGTACAGCCTGTGAGCGAGTCGAGCTGGGATGCTTGGATTAAACTTTATCGCCGGGATTCTAACAGCGACAACTCGCAGATTTCCTATTATTTGAAAGGGGAAGTTGTTTCGTTTTTGCTCGATTTGTTGATTCGCGCCAAACACCGCAATGAGCGATCGCTCGACGATGTGATGCGTTTGATGTGGCAGAAGTTTGGCAATGCTAATTCTGCCCAAAACGGCGATTTTGACCTGAAGTCGGGAACAGACGGCAAATCGGCGCATTTGACCTCAAACGGACAGTTAAATTCTCCTTCGCTACCCGCAGAAATAGGCTTTACTCCCGAAGAGTTGCAAAGTGCGATCGAGTCGGTCGCCGGCATCGATTTGAGCGACTTTTTTGCGCGCTATATTGACGGCACAGAAGAGTTGCCTTACAACAAGTATCTGGAACCTTTCGGGCTAGAACTCACCGCAGGTGAAACTAGCGAAATACCTCGCATCGGTTGGACGTTGGGAACGGAAAACGGGCGGGAAATGGTTAAATTTGTCGAAGTAGGATCTCCGGCACAATTGGCCGGAATTGATGCGGGAGACGAGTTGCTGGCGATCGAAGGTTTTCGGGTAAATTCAGAACAAGCGGGCGAGAGACTAAAAGATTTCAAGCCAGGGGATATCGTCTCGGTGACAGTTTTTCACCAAGACGAACTGCGGACTTGTCCTGTTACTCTCGCCCCGCCGCGCCCGATGCGTTACTCGATCGTGCCGGTGGAACAGCCCACCGCTATTCAGAAACAAAACTTTACTGGATGGCTGGGAGTTCCTTTATCGAAATTGTGACCTAACAGAAGGTGAACGGGAAAGAAAAGACCAGAAGAAATCAAGCTCAATTCCCAATTCCCAATTCCGCTAGCATCCTCCTGGTAAAATTGAATCACCCGTCAATACTCAACTATCATTCAGTTTTTCGACTGACAGTTAACAGTCAACAGTCAACAGTCAACAGTCAACAATAATTCCGGTTGCACCGGAATTAATATTACCAATTACCCATTTTGATTATGCAAACCCCACCTCCTCCATCAATTACGCCCCGCCAAATGAATCTGCTGAGAATTGTTGCTTCTATGGCCTGGGCTGACGGCGAACTCGCCACAGAAGAAGTTAATTTAATGCTCGATCGCTTTTGTCGTTTGTTTGCCCCAGATACCGACGGACAACAAATGCAACAAGAACTGCGGGATTACATCATGCAAAATATCCCCCTTGACGAGTTGATCGGCCAACTAGAAACTCAAGATGAAAAGGAATTAGTCTTGCAACTAGGCTATGAAGTGATTTCATCTAGTTCTCGCACTCCCGATGAACCAAAAATTAACGCTGAAGAAGCCGCAGCTTATCAAAAATTAGTGCAGTTGCTGAATCTTTCAGAGGATGTGGTCAAGCGTATTGAAGCTGAATCATCGGCTGCAGATACTTCAGAGGGAATTGTCGAGAAGATGGCTCACAAATTAGAAAAGTTCATCAAAGGCTAGTTCGGGACTTGCGTGCGCTTGGCTTAAAAACCCGGTTGATTTCTAGATTTCTCGTTACTCAACCTGGAATTTTTCGTAGAAACCGGGAATAAGCCTGCCATCGGTAAGTCTTGTTAGGTAAGTATCGAAATAATATTTTTCTGAGTGCAACTATTTACAACTAAATCAGAAGGGAAAAAAACCGGATTGTGACTCCCAATTTCCCAAGATATACTAACAAAAAAACACGGAAAAGTCGAGAATATTTTTCATCGCCTGGAACGGTAACAGAATTTGCGTGAAGCGAAGCTATCCCGCAGGGAATCAATCGCCCTTCCCGCGCGCTGCCTTACCCTTAACGAGAATTAGGGACTTAGGCAAAGCCTAAATCCCTAATTGATCTACAGATTTTTTGCGATTACTGAAAGTGATATCGTTTCCGGTTGCATCAGAATAATAAAATCGAGTCAACAGTCAACAGTCATTTCGCTCGTACAACCGGAATTGATATTAATCCAACCAGTCATTAGTGCGGTAACTTGCTGAGGGCGTGCCAAGTTCTGTAGCCGACAATTCCATCTTGCGGTAAAGCCATGCTCAGTTGCAATTGTCGCACTGCTACATCTGTCATCGGCCCGAATAATCCGTCAATGAATCCGAAATAGTATCCATTGATTTTCAAGACATTCTGAACAATTTTAACAGCATTACCAGAACTGCCCTTCATGACGATCGGCATATTCACAGGTGCACCAGAGTATAGTGCTTCCCAAGTGAGAGGGCCGACAATCCCATCTTCTTTTAAAAAGACGCGGTGTTGATAGCCTATGACCCCGTTGTAAACTTGGACGCCGAAAATACCGTCAATCGACCCGAAATAATAACCCCAATGAAATAGAAGCTGTTGTAGTTCCTTGACAGCTTGACCTGTTGAACCCCTTTGCAAAGTCGGTTTGTTTACTCCCGTGGTTTCAGCAAATGCCAGAGTTGATTGAGCAGTAGTATCGGCGACGAGAGCCATAGTTTCATTGTTCAAGCTTCTTTCTTCGGTGTACATAATGTGGTTCCTCTCAACATTTAAGTTTTGGTGTTTGATATTTCAGGTATAACTGGTGGGATTTGTGGATGCACAGTCACTTTTTAGAGTGTCACTCATGTGAGTGTCGCTCGTTTGAGTTACCCGTTGGTTTGTCGTAAGGATCGCGAATTAAATAGGGTTTGCTGAAGCAGTTGCAAAAGTAAACACTGTATGAGTTGTGTTACCCTAAAAAGGTGGAAGGGTGCAAGAAAAACAGGTATAATGACTCAAAACCCGTGCATCACCACCTGCGATCGTGTACAGAAAAGCTGAGCTTGCCCCAAGCCCCCCATCCGACTTTAAACTACCCTTTGAAGGAAGGTTGTCAGGAGATAACCGTTGGGTAAAGATGGCCGAACTTATCCCGTGGGATGAATTTGAAGCAGAATATGCTGAAAATTTCCCGACCGAAATGGGCTTAAGAGCCAAATCATTTCGGATGGCATTGGGGGCATTAATCATCAAAGAAAAACTCTTAATTAGCTCAGCGAGAAACAGTAGAACAAATCCGTGAAAACCCGTATCTACAATACTTTATCGGTCAATCACTCTACAGCAACGAGTTCCCATTTGACCCGTCGCTATTAGTTCACTTTCGACGGGCGTATTAGTGCGAATCTAATTAATAAAGTGAACGAACGCCTGGTGGAAAAAATGCGCGAAACCATCCCAGTCAAACCCGAAAAAAAAAAGGATTCGGACGCAAAAAATGAATCACCCAATCAAGGAAAATTAATTGTAGATGCGACCTGTGCTCCAGCGGATATTAGCTATCCGACGGACTTAGGGCTATTAAACCGAGCCCGAGTTCATACCGAAAAAATCATCGACATTCTCTATAAATCTCTCACAGTAAAAATCAAGAAAAAACCCAGAACCTACAGAAAAATAGCCAGAAAAGACTACTTAGCAGTAGCCAAACAACGACGACCGACCAGAAACAAAAAAATCCAAGCAATTAAAAAACAACTGCAATATATCAAAAGAAACTTGGCTCATATTGATCAGCTAATCGAATCAGGTGCGACTCTGGAAAGTCTGACCAAAAAGCAATATAAAACTTTGCTAGTCCTCACAGAAGTCTATCGCCAACAACTCTGGTTATTTGAAAATAACAAACAGAGTATTGAGGACAGAATAGTAAGTTTAAGCCAACCCCACATCCGTCCCATTGTTAGAGGTAAAGCAGGAAAACCAGTAGAGTTTGGAGCTAAACTGTCAGCGAGTTGCTTTGATGGGTATGTGTTTTTAGAGCGAATAAGCTGGGATAATTTTAACGAATCAGGAGACTTAAAAGCACTCATTTGAAGCATTTAAAAGTTACACAGGATACTATCCAGAATCAGTCCATGCAGATCGCATTTATCGAACAAGGGAAAACCGAGCTTGGTGTAAAGAAAGAGGAATTAGAATTAGTGGGCCTCCGTTAGGAAGACCACCAGCAATTGTGAGTAAGGAAACAAAGAAACAAGCCTGGGAAGATGAGAGAATTCGTAACTCTATTGAGGGCAAGTTCGGACAAGGTAAACGAAGATTCAGCTTGAATCGCGTGATGGCAAAACTTGATAATACTTCTGGTACAGCTATTGCTATTACTTTTTTAGTAATGAACCTTTCTACCTGGTTAAGACGGGTTTTTTGTGTGTTTTTATGTCAAAAACCAAAAATCACACCTGTTTACGGGTTAATCATTACTAAAAGCTATAACTGGGCAAGTTATAGTCAACAAAAAATTATGTTTCGCCGAGCTTGAATCACCCATTAATTGCGATAGCGAGTTTTCTTAACTTATTCAGCAAGCCCTAAATAACTTACAATTTTAATTGTTATTGTGGGATGGGCGTCCCGCCCGTCCTTTTTGGACGGGCGGGACGCCCATCCCACACACTTGTGGAAGTTATTTAATTCTCATTCCTAATGAATATAAGTTGTAATATCTTTATGAGGACTTCCGTTGTCAATACAAACCAAGGGGTAAGGTGCGCGGTACACACCAATACAAAGATGCGGGTACGCACTCTACAAACTCATGTCGATTGTTTACTCAGCAAATTCTCGCAAAGCTGGAATTAAATACTGTGTCAAAGTAAAGGCATCTACTCCTAATTCCGTCCGTTCTTTAGCAGCCATGATTCCGGCTTGAGCGTGCCACCAAGCTGCTGTTACAGCAACTGATTTAGGGGGGGACTTGCGGGCGATCGCACTTGCTAATAGTCCCCCTAACAAGCCAGTGAGAACGTCGCCGCTGCCGCCTCTGGCGAGGGCTGGGGTGCTTTCGGGATTGAGGTAGGTGATGGTACGTGAAGCGTAGCTATCCCGTAGGGAATCGCCCTCATCCTTCCAACTTATGCACACTCTGGCTCCTTTGAGCAATATCGTTGCACCGCAAAGCTGAGCTGCTGCTTGACTTGCGGCAATTCGATCGTCGCCGGTTTGCTCGGCTAATTCGGGAAATAAACGCTTGAATTCGCCCGGATGAGGCGTGATAATTGTCAGTGCTGGGCGTTCGGACAAAATCGGGACTGTGCCGAGTTGAGCGAGGATATTTAAACCGTCAGCATCTAAAACCAGAGGTCGATCGCTCTCCAGTAAAGATTCTACAGCTATTGCCGCTTCCAATGTCAGACCTGGGCCTGCGGCGATCGCATCATAGGTACTCAAATCAATTGCTACTGGCAACTCGCTAATTGCACCGCTTTGGGTTTCGGGACATCCTATAACTAATGCCTCTGGTAACTGGCTGCTCAAGATCGATTTAATCGACTCAGGAACAGCAATTGACAGCATTCCGATGCCGCTAGCTCTTGCTCCCAATGCTGCCAAAATTGCGGCTCCGCTGTAGCGGCGGGAACCTGCAATAATTAGTAAGTGACCATTGGTGTATTTGTGCGAAATTGGCGATCGGGGTAACGGCAAATGCTGAGTTGCCGATGCTTTTGTAATGCGTTGTATTGCTGGCGTTTCGCCCAATATTGCTGCAATATCTGCTGTGGGAATATCAAAATCAATTAATTCGGAACTTCCGATATATTCTAACGCTCTGTCTTGCAGAAATGCCATTTTCCACAAACCCAAACATAATGTATGTTTTGCCCGGATTGCCGTTCCCAAAACTTCTCCTGTATCTGTATGAATTCCCGATGGAATGTCTATACTTAAAAGGGGTATATTTAAATTATTTATTTCGTCAATAGCGGCGGCTGTGGAATTAGTAATTTTTCGTTCTAATCCAAATCCAAATAAACCATCTACGAGCAACTCGCAGTTTGTCAGATTTTCAATATTATCAACAAATGGGATATTTAAATAACGCGCATAATCAGCGTGATTTTTTGTTAGTTCTTTTAGTTTAGAAAACGGGCAGTAAATAACTACTTGGAACCCTTGAAAGTGCAATTCGCGAGCAACAACCAAAGCATCGCCGCCGTTGTGTCCCGGCCCAACCAATATGCCGATAACTGGCAATTGAGAATTAACAAGATTTTTCCCTTCTTCCCTTTTCCTTCTATCCGTTAAATCCCGTACACTGCTAGTTGCCGAACTTCCTTCCGCTTTCAAAATCTCCTGAATGCGTCTAGCAAGCAGTCCCGCGACTTTTTCCATTAAAGCTGCGACTGGCATTCCCGCAGCAAAGATTCTCGTTTCTATTTGCCGCATTTGGTCGGCGGTGACAACAAATTTTTGAATGGTCATATTAATGCTAAAATTTCAGCTAACAGCAGCAGTGGCAATTTGTAGTATACTTGTGGTATAATAAATTAGCTCGATCGAACAAAGTAACAGTAAAATAGCAATTTCTCCCCAACCATGAACAAGATTGTTGTAGGCCTCTCCGGCGGGGTCGATAGTTCCGCAGCAGCCGCAATTTTACACCATCAAGGATATGAAGTGGTGGGTTTAACGCTGTGGTTGATGAAGGGCAAAGGTCAGTGCTGCTCTGAGGGAATGGTCGATGCCGCTAAAATTTGCGAAGATTTGGGCGTTCCCCACCACATTGTTGACAGCCGCGAGGTCTTTCAGGCAAGTATTATTGATTATTTGGTGGAGGGTTACAGTGCAGGAGTTACACCTCTGCCTTGTTCGCAGTGCAATAAAACTGTGAAGTTCGGGCCGATGCTTAAGTTTGCTCGCGAAGAACTCGGAATTGAAAAAATCGCTACAGGCCACTACGCTAGGATTACTTACGATGCTGCTACTGGTCGCTATCAGTTGCTGCGGGCGATCGACCCTGCGAAAGATCAGTCTTATTTCCTGTACGATCTAACACAGGATTTGTTGGCGGGTACGGAGTTTCCTTTGGGGGAAATTACCAAGACAGAAACTCGCAGAATCGCGGCAGAATTTGGCTTGACAACTGCGGATAAGCCGGAAAGTCAGGATTTGTGCTTGGTGGAAAGTAACGGTTCGATGCGGGCTTTTCTGGATAAGTACATTGCGCCACAAAAGGGTGACATTGTGGACAAGTCAGGGCGGGTGCTCGGACAGCATGACGGTGTTCACCACTACACCATCGGCCAGCGGAAAGGACTTGGGATTGCTGCACCGGAACCGCTGTATGTGATTGAACTTGATGCTGCTGGCAATCGGGTAATTGTGGGCGATCGACAGTTGGCAGTAGAATCTGAATGTACAGTCCAGAAAGTGAATTGGGTTTCTGTAGCTGCACCGACGACTCCGATTCGGGCTCAGGTACAGATTCGATATCGATCGCAACCCGTCCCGGCTACAATTATTCCTGTAGAAACCTCCCAAGCAGAGGAAAAAGTCGGCGGTACAAGAGTTAAGTTGATTTTTGACGAACCGCAGTTGAGCATTACCCCCGGACAAGCCGCTGTTTGGTATGACGGCGATGTGCTATTGGGCGGCGGCATCATCGAAAAAATTGGGTAGAAACCCCGTCCTTCTAGGACGGCTTTACACGGTGTCGTAGTATAATTTCAGTGGTCAATGACCCACCCGCGACGATGGAGACATAAACCCTAACACCAAAGTTTGCGATGTTTCGCAACGGGGAAGAAAAATCGGTAGACCGGGAAAAGAGGATGGGGCAATGAAATATGCATCCCTTGAATCAAAACGACAAAGAAATTCTTCTGTGGAATTTCGATACATAAAAACCGCTGGGCTAGCGGAGTTAGTCTGTGGAGCTAACATAAGACCATAAAACTCCTTGTGGGTAGAGGCAGTTGCTATGAAACAGAAACCTAAATCGTGAGGTTTGGGAATCACCGCGCCTTTAGGTCGGTGAGGATGTCAACGAAAGAAACCAACTCCCAAATTAAGGCAAGGGGCGGGCTAGAAGCCCAACCCCTACTCCCCACCAGAAACTTCCCACAAGAAAATTCACACTTTTTGGAACAGGCATCTTGCCTGTTCCAAAAGGAAGTTTATCTTTGATTTCACAGACTCAAATTTACCTAGCTAACTTTTTTTCCAAACGCAAAATATTTCCCCTAGCATTAGTACGGTAAACCCAAGTTTGCCTACCATCCGAAACCACAACCCGCCAACCTTCAACAATCATTTGACCGCAAATTTCATCGGCTTTCGAGAGTCCTAAACAAGTATTCGGCCAACTTTGTCCGCTTGATTCAGTTACTTTCAACTTGTCAGCAGCAATGCCAGTGGAGTCCGACAACTGTCGGCGAACTGCTTCTGCTACGGTTGCGGGCAATTGCTTAGGGGGATTTTGGCGCGTACCCTCGGCCAAATTCCCCGGTTCGGAAGTGAGAGTATTAAGTGCCAATACCGAATAGCTGATGTTTTGGGGCACCGCGGCTGAGGAAAATTGCTGCGCGGTTTGCTGCTGTTGCTTTTCCAACTGGGCCAGGGAATCTTTGAGAGCGCCCGCGTTAGCTGCTGCGGTGTGTCTTAGCGCCGGATACATTTCCCATACCAGAATTCCTGTGAGCACCAAAGCCAAGATTACTGGATTGGGCTGCTTTTGGTCTCGGTTTTTATTTTTTGGAAATTTATTTTGGGAGATTCTTTTCATAATATGCCCTCTGCCTCACTTTACACAATGCGCGATCGCTCCTGAACACTCAACTGCAGATACTTATTTAGACACTATTGCTGGTGCTATTGGTTCCTTTGTGCAGAACCGATTTGACTGCTGGTGCGTGGGGCGCAAGTATTTTCTACTCGCCGCCTGCAGTTGTGTTTCAGGAAACTTGCACTACCCAGTTATTACTTAATTTTTACTTGTTGTCTCCGGGTATTAAGAAAAATTTATGCTTAAGTAAATATTCTTAAAAGCCTCTACTCCTGCCCCCGAATCTCAGTACAAATTACTATTCTTCGTTCCAAAACTGCTAAACGTGTTTTAGACTGGGGGAGGCGAGCTCAGCCAAGGATATCACAGGGATGCCACAAAAATTGTTGCCACTGGACGAAAACGCATTAGAAATTAAATCAGCTAAGCTGTTCGGCATTTAAAAGAGGATAGTAGGGTGCGTCATTACAGAATTGTTTCTCGCATAAGCGCATAAGTGTTCACTCCTGACGCACCCTACAAGCCTCGTTACTGGTTTAAATGCTCCACAGCTTATCGCTGATTAATTATATTAGCATTCGGGTTTTCTAGAGCGATCGTCCCCGCAACTACTTTAGTAGCGATCGCTACTTTTTTAGTACAATATTCTTAAAATCTATCGATTATGAACAGAAAATCCCTGGGAATCCATTTAATGAATCGGCTGAGCTATCCTCAAAAATTTACCTTAATTGGTTTTCTATTTGCAATACCGTTAACCTTGGTCATGTACCTGCTAATTTCCGAAATTAACAGCAGAGTTGATTTTGCCCAAAAAGAAATCTACGGAAATGAATACCTGCGGCGACTGCGCCAGTTGAGGGAATATATACCGAAACTTCAACTCTTAAATTATCCGAATCAGAGGTTAAATCCTAGTTTAAGCAATTCAGAATTAAGAACAAATTTAAAAGCCAAGATAGACAATAAATTTCAAGCGATGGCTAATACAGATAGCCAGCTTGGAAACACATTAATATCCAGTAAAAAATTTAATAATCTTTATCAAGATTGGCACAAATTCAAACTTCGCCACAGCCATTGGAGTTTAGAAACTTACGATTTTTTCTATCAACGTTTAGCTACAGATATTGATAGACTGAGCGCTCGCGTCGGCGATACTTCTAATCTCATTTTAGACCCGGATCTAGATACCTATTATTTGATGGATGCTACTTTGCTGAAACTTCCAGAAATCCAAAAAATATTGTCAGAGATTAGGCTGATCTCTCAAATAAACAACTTGCGTTCCGATGCCACACCTGAAGAAAGAGCGAAACTGATTACTTTGGCAGGCAAATTGAGAGAAATTAATCAGAATTTAGCTATCCATATGGAGGTAGGATTTAGCAATAATCCTCACGGGAATCTGATCCCGAAATTAAGGGAGTATTTAACAAACTTTAACTCGGTAGTAGAGCAGCTAACTGAGCAACTAGATAAACTGATTAAGCCCACAGCATTAGTGGAATATTCTGCCTATCTTGATGGGAGCGATCGAGTTCTGAATTATAGTTTTGAACTGTGGGATAAAACTATCAAGGAATTAGACTTTCTCCTGCAAAAACGCATTGATAGTTTCGTTGCCAAGAAACGCATAATTTCTATTGTTGTGTTAATAACCTTAGCCATAGTTATTTATTTATTTGTAAGTTTTTATAGAAGCGTTATGCAAACTGTTTTTGTCCTTGACGAAGCTGCAAAAAAGATGGCAAGCGGCAATCTTGACCACAAAATTATTTTGGATAACAGAGATGAACTGGGGCAAGTTGTGGGTGCTTTTAACAAAATTGCCGATGCCTTAGTTGGTGCAAATCAAGAAATTACTGTTCTCAACGATCGCCTAAAAGCAGAAAATATGCGAATGAGCGCTGAACTAGACGTTACTCGCAAGATTCAGCAGATGCTGCTGCCCAAAGACTTAGAACTCAATGAAGTTGTGGGGTTAGATATTGCGGGATTTATGGAAGCTGCTGAGGAAGTAGGGGGCGACTATTACGACGTACTCCAACACAAAGGTAGAGTGAAAATTGGCATTGGAGATGTGACGGGACACGGATTGGAGAGCGGTGTTTTAATGATTATGGTGCAAACGGCAGTAAGAACTTTGCTCGCCTACAATGAACCAGACCCAGTAAGATTTTTAAGTGCTATTAACAGTGTAATTTATGATAACGTGCAGCGGATGAAATGCGACAAAAATGCTAGCCTTGCCTTGCTAGACTATGAGGAGGGGATGCTGAAGTTGAGCGGCCAGCACGAAGAAATGATTGTTGTGCGGTGTAACGGTTGTGTAGAGCGGTTTGATACAATCGATTTGGGTTTCCCGATCGGGCTGGATGTAGATATTGCTGAATTTGTTGCTGAGAAAATTGTGCATTTGCATTCAGGAGATGTGGTTGTGCTTTACACTGACGGGATTACGGAAGCTAAAAATATGGATAAACTGCTTTATGGTTTAGATAGGTTAATTGAGGTAATAAAAATTCATTGGCAGCGTTCTGCTGCCGAAATTAGGCACGCTGTAATTAAGGACGTGCGATCGCACATCGGCGAACAAAAAGTTTTTGATGACATCACATTGCTGGTACTCAAACAAAAATAACTACTTGAATATCCCTCCTAAAGTTTAAAATATATTCAGTGATCCCCCTCATCTCAAACTTTAGCTCTCACATCGATATGACTCAGATTTTCGGAGATTTCATCGAGCAGCCCGCTAGCCAAGAATACTTAATAATTGGATTTTCTCCGAGTTCGGTTCCTCTCAAGCAGCGGTGGCGGAACAACGGTTTGTCTGCTGATTTTCTGGCTGATTACCTGACGACTTTTTTTCCGGGCAACCAAGATGAACCCTCGACAATTGAAAGACAAGCTGAAATAAAAAGTGCTGTTAGCTACATTGCCAACGAGTTATTGGAAAATGCCATGAAGTTTAATGATGAAACCTCCGACTACCCGATCGATATTAAACTGCAATTAGAGAGCGAGGGAGTGATTGTCTCAGTGGCTAACAGCATCTCTCCGCAAGCTGTGGACAAGTTTCAGGCTTATATTCAGGAGTTGCTGGCCTCGGAGCCAAGCGAACTTTACCTTCAGCGGTTGGAAAAAAATGCTGCTGACGACAACTGTACCAATTCTGGATTGGGTTTGTTGACCATGCTCACCGATTATACCGCCAAACTTGGCTGGAAATTCCAGACCGTGCACAAAGACCCGGAAGTAATTGCGGTGACAACTATGGTGCAATTAACAGTTTGACATACCTCCTCGTCCTTTCATGAGCGAAGATTCCTTAACGCTTCACAGCAACGCGCTACCAAAGTAGTCTTACCGTTGCTCCACGTCCGTTTATAGTCTCCCAATGCCCGCTAGGCGACTATGTTTCGTTGTACTCAAGCAAAAAGCTTGGTGTCTTCAGGGTTGCAGTTAAGCATTGCCCCTCCGAACTGTCTAGGTGCGCTCCGCTCTCATCGTAGCTATTTCAACGCGTCTTGAGCCTGTAGACTTCTCTATTCTAGCTCAAAGCCCTCGTAGAAGGACGGGGTTTTAGACCCATTTCTTTGATAAGCAACGCTAGCGATCGATAATATCTAAGGGACTTTTTTTTGTGGCTATGGAAATTAATACAGAAGATTACCAGATCTGTTACGATCCAGCAACGGCAACCGTGAGTTTTATTGGATCTCTAAGGCTGAGCGGGCCTGCTGAGTACGCGCCGATAGCGCAGTTTCTGACTAAAGTTGCCGACTTGGAACCGACGAAAATTACCCTCAATTTGCAGCAGTTAGAATTTTTGAACAGTTCTGGCATCAATATGCTATCGAAGTTTATTATCGAGATCCGCAAAACAGCCAGGGTGCAAATGGCGGTGCAAGGCTCTCAAAGCATAGCTTGGCACGGTAAATCTTTGAGGAATTTTCAGCGCCTGATGCCTGGTTTGCAGTTGGAATTTCTATAAAAACACGATTAATTTTAGGGTGCGAGATGTTAAGCAATTTTTTGTTAGTCGAGGCGCAAATTCTCGAGTTATGCTGGAAGAACAACCATCTAGAGAACAGCTACTTTTAGAGATAGAAAGATTGCGCCAGCAAGTGGAAGACTTGAAGGAGGAAAAAGCGGATCTGGAAATCTTGCTGGAAACTACTGCTGAACATTCCGATACGGTTGAAACTGAGTTACGCTCTCGCGCATTCGAGGCGGTGCGCGAAGGCGAAATCAAGCTGGCTCAATTTCTCGAAGCGATTCCGGTAGGCGTGGTAGTGCTCGATTCTCAAGGCAAACCTTACTACGTAAATCACGCCGGACAGCAGTTACTCGGTCAAGGAGTT
This sequence comes from Microcoleus sp. SVA1B4, assembly GCF_036700545.1. Lineage (NCBI taxonomy): Bacteria > Bacillati > Cyanobacteriota > Cyanophyceae > Oscillatoriales > Microcoleaceae > Microcoleus > Microcoleus sp. SVA1B4. Next base: position 29,728 of record NZ_JAUBPB010000037.1, on the reverse strand, counting down.
TTGCCCTTAAATTCTGTTGAGGATTTGTCAGAAAGTTATCAAATTTATATCGCGGGAACGGAGACAATTTATCCTTTCGAGAATTTGCCGCTCGTCCGAGCTTTAAGGGGCGAAAACGCGACTGCTGACGATCTGGAAATTCATCGAACCGACAAGAAAGTTCCCCTAGAAATTTGGGGAAGGCCAATTTTTGACGATGGTGGCAAAGTTGCTTTTGCGATCGCAGTTTTTCAAGATGTCACGGAACGCAAAGAAGCTGAATCCCAGCGCCATTTATTTATTAAGGAACTATTTGACCTCAACCAAAATTTAGAAAAATCCCTGGATGCCGAATCAGACTTAACTGATGCTTACGGTAGATTTGTGCCACACCAATTTCTAAATCTGTTGGGATATGAAAGTATTATAGATGTCCATTTAGGCGACCAAGTGCAGCAGGAAATGTCGGTGCTATTTGCGGATATTCGCGACTTCACGACGCTTTCAGAAACTATGACTCCCCAAGAAAATTTTAAATTTATCAATGCTTACCTTTCGCGGATGGAGCCTGCGATTACTAGCAATAACGGGTTTATTGACAAATACATCGGCGATGCAATTATGGCTTTGTTTAGTGACTTTGCAGATGATGCAGTGAAAGCGGGTATTGCAATGCTAAATATCCTCAAAACTTACAACGAATACCGTCAAGGCGTCGGCTACGTCCCGATTCAAATTGGCATTGGCATCAATTCGGGTTCTTTGATGCTGGGGACAGTCGGGGGTAAAAGCCGGATGGACAGCACTGTGATTAGCGATGCTGTTAATTTAGCATCTCGCATTGAAGGATTGACCAAAGATTACGGCGTACCTCTGTTAATTTCTCAGCAGACTTTGGAACGGTTGCGAAATCCCACCGATTATGCAATTAGAATTGTGGATAAAGTACAGGTAAAAGGAAAATCTCAATATGTGGTAGTTTATGAGGTATTTGATGCAGACCCGCCCGAAAGTTTGTCGGCAAAGCTAGCAAATTTGTCTGTATATAATGAAGCTATGTTACTGTGCGAGCGGAAAGAATTCCGAGAAGCAGGAAAATTATTTGAAGAGTGTTTGCGAACAAATCCCAGCGATCATGTAGCTCGCATTTACCTGAAACGCTGTCGGGATTGGCGATCGCTCCTCAAAGGAATTTAAAGCAACTTAGTCTATTTTAGATTTAAGATTGACTTCATATAGCAATCCTCGCATCATTTGTGAATTTCTTACTTTCTCAGAGCGGGTTCGGGGAAGGTTGGGGTGGGGTAAAAAATTTACGACTCCTGTAAGGATGGCTATATATCTTGAGAGAGATGACTGACCCCTAGCATCTGTCAAAGGTGTAAAATATAAATAGCTTTATGCCTGTTACTTCGGAGGATTCTCAAAATAGACCGGCTTAGGGTTCAAAAACCAGCGCTCGGTAATTTGGTGGGAGAACGGCGGCAAGGGCTGAAGCTGTCTCAGAAAAAGTTGGCGGATGAATTAGGGTTTAAAGCTGTAACGTGATTCTTGGACAAAGTTACCCATTGATGGAATTGTTGGGTAACTCTCTAGCAAGTCTCTCGATAACGTCACTAAGACTGCTTGCGGTAAGCTGAACTCGTTTTTCCTCTAGCCACTTAGTAGCAGTCTCGGTTAGGCTGAGGTTGACCTTACGCTTAGGCTCGCTGTAAATCTTTTTTCTAGGCATTTTCTTGTTCCGTATTAATTCCGCATACAATAAGAGTAAGGCAGAAATGAGGTAAAAGCAAATGTTACTTAGTTTCAAGACGGAATTAAAACCTAATAACAAACAGGTGACTAGATTTCGGCAGCATTGCGGAGTAGCAAGACACGCTTACAACTGGGCAAATTCAATCATCCTTGAAACATTGACACTCAGGAAGACGGATAAAACTATTAAGATCCCTTCTGCAATTGATCTACACAAGCGTTTAGTGGCAGAAGTCAAACATGAGCATCCCTGGTATTACGAATCTTCCAAAGCCAGCCCAAAACAGGCTCTAACTGAATTGAGAACAGCTTGGGATAGATGCTTCAAAAAGGTATCTAAACAACCTAGATTCAAAAAGAAAGGTGTATCGGGGGACTCCTTCTACCTAGAACAAGGAACCAAAGCAAAGCCAGGAATTAATAACGACGGCAAGCGTGTCAAGTTACCTAAGATTGGCTGGGTTAGGCTGCACGAACCATTACCAATTACGGCAGTTCACAACTGCGTAATCAGTCGAAAAGCTGACAGATGGTTCATTGCTTTTAAATACGAAATTGAGCAGCCCGCAACTCTACGTGACCGTCCTACTGTCGGAGTTGATATCGGCATCAAGCAGCTAGCTGTTTGTTCTAACGGCGAAGTCTTTGCCAACCCTAAAGCCTATCGTCGGATGAACCGTAAAATGAAACGTCTGCAACGGCGTGTCTGTGCGCGAGTCAAAGGGTCTAACAACCGCAAAAAGGCAATCGCTAAACTAGCCAAGCTGCACCTAAAAGTGTCAAACATCCGAAAAGATGCTATTCATAAGCTAACAACTTACCTCGCCAAAAACCACGGTGAAGTGAAGATTGAAGATTTGAATGTTAAGGCATTTTTGAAGAACCACAAGTTAGCTGGTGCAATCGCCGACTGCGCCATGTACGAATTCAAGCGTCAACTTGAATATAAAACCGAAAAGTTTAACTCAAAATTGACGCTCATAGATCGATTCTTTCCTAGCAGTCAAATCTGTTCAAATTGCTGTAATCATCGGCATAAAATGCCATTAAGAGTCCGAGCCTTTGAATGTCCCAGTTGTGGAAATATTCAAGACCGTGACTTGAATGCGTCGAAAAATATAGAACGTTGGTTTGAAGGAATATTTATTCCAGAACGTTCAGAATTGGCGGTGAGTTCCACCGTGTCAGCCTGCGGAGTAGACAAACCCGACAGCAGTCATGTTGTCGCTACTGTGAAACAGGAAGTTAACACCACAAGCACTCATGTCTAGCTATGTCAAGATTTGGGTAGCTATGGGTAAGTTTTTTAGAACGGATGACCTTTCCCACGATTAATCGTTGGGAAAATGGACAGGCTAAGCCTTCTCGCTTGGCACTCAAGCAAATTTAGATATTGCTGGATGAGTTAGGTAATTCCCCAGATGCAACGCTTGGCGAATGCAGTAAGGCGCTGCGAGCAAGATATTTTTCGGATAAGGAGTACAAAGGGTGAGTGTAGAGGAAATCAACAGCATTTTCAGAGATATTCGACTACTTCCCTATGGTGTGGCCACCCTCTCCGTGGCTTTGGCACTGGCGCTAACCCGATTGCTTTTACCGTGGCTCTACCCAACCACGATGCCCCTGTTTTTCATCGCGGTAATGGTGAGTGCGTGGTATGGCAGTTTCGGGGCTGGGTTACTGGCAACAATTTTATCTACGCTGGCAATCAACTATTTTTTTATTGAGCCGTTCTATTCCTTACAGATAGTTAATGTAGAGACAATTGTTCGGATCGGTATGTTTTCGATCGCCGCAGGATTGAGCGCTTCACTCAGTTTATCGTGGCGCAATGCTCTAAAAAATGCGAAAGCAGCCTTGCAAAATTTACAGGAGGCAAGGTTCCTAGAACAAAAAGCCCAGGTTCGGGGCCAAGTCGCACAAGCTGCGGCGAGGGAGACAAAAGAACAGCTAGAAACGGTACTTTCTAGCATCAACGATGGGTTTTACATCCTCGATCGCGATTGGCGCTACACCTATGCCAACGATCGCTACTGTGAAATGGTTGGAATGCCGCGGTCAGCGATTCTGGGTGAGAACGTTTGGGAGCTATTTCCTGCAGCCGTTGACACCGATGCTTATGTGCAATTTCATCGGGCAATGCGGGAACAAACGCCACTCCAGTTTGATTATCTGTACTCACCTTTGAAAGGTTGGCATGACCATCGAATTTACCCTTCGCCCAGTGGACTGACCGTTTTGCTTGCTGACATTACCGATCGCAAACAGGCGGAACTCCTCCTAATCGAGCAGAAACGACTGCTGGAGTCGATCGCCTTCGGACAGCCACTAGACGACTGTCTGGCAGCCGTGTGTGACTCTGTATCCAAGCTGAATCCGGGTACCCGCGCGGGCTTCATGCTAGCGGATGCTCAGGGGCTGACTTTTAACAGATCGATTACTCCAGACTTTCCACCGTCTTTTGCTGAAGGACTCCAAAATGCTCCGATTAACGATTTGTGCATTGGAACGTGCGGCGAAGCAGTGTATAGCGGTCAGCCCGTGACCTGCGCCGACATTGCCAAGGACGATCGCTGGTCGCAAGCATGGCGAAATTTATGCGTGGCTCATGGCATTCTAGCGTGTCATTCTCAGCCCGTGTTCAGGCAGGACAATCTACCTATGGGGTCGCTGATGCTTTGCTTTAGCGAGGCGCGGATGCCGACTGATTGGGAACATAAACTCGCGGAGTTCGGCACCCAAGTTGCCAGCATCGTCTTCGAGCGCGATCGATCGTTCCAGGCGTTGCGCGAGAGCGAAGAACAGCTCAGACTGGCTTCCGAAGGCGGCAATTTGGGTTTGTGGTATTGGCATAGGGAAACTGACACCCTGAGTTTGACGGACATAGCCAAAGGGATGTTTGGTTTACCCGTGGATCGGGGAATTTCCATGAAGGTGTTTTTAGAAGCGGTGCATCACGACGATCGTCCATTCGTTCACACCGTACTCAATGAGCTCAAAGCGAATCAACCGCATACTGAAATTGAGTATCGGACGCTGTGGGCAGATGGCACCGTTCGTTGGATTTTGGCAAAGGGCGATTGCGCCTATAACGCTGAGGGCATGATAATTTCGACGCGCGGCGTATTAATCGACATCAGCGATCGTAAACAAGCAGAAGAAGCTTTGCGTCAAAGCGAAGAGCAGAGTCGCAACATTCTAGAGAGTATTGATGATGGATTCTTTTCCCTTGATGAGAATTGGTGTTTCACTTATGTGAATCGGTCAGCGGAAATTCTGCTAGACCGGACTGCCAGCGATCTGATTGGGAAAAATGTGTGGGAAGAATTCCCCGGACTTAATGGCAGCGAGTTTGAGCAGGTTTATCGGCGCGTGGCAAACGAGCGCGTGGCTTTGTCAGTCACGGCTTTTTATCCCGATCACGATCGGTGGTATGACGTTCGCACCTACCCTGCTGCGAACGGGATTACCATTTATTTCCGAAATGTCACCGATCGAAAACTGGCCGAGGAGGTATTGCAACAACGAGAAGCAGAACTTCGTTTAGTCACCAATGCCGTGCCTGCCTTGATTTCCTTTGTAGACTCAGACCAGCGTTATCGCTTCAACAATCGAGCATATGAAGAATGGTTTGGACATCCGGCAGCGCAAATCTATGGCAAGCACCTTCAAGAGGTTTTAGGCAAAACTGGCTATGAAGGGATTCGTCCTTATGTTGAGCAAGTCTTGGCAGGACAGGAAGTGACCTTTGAAAGCCAAATTCCCTACAAAGATGGTGGAACCCGTTATATCAATGCCACCTATGTTCCCCGCTTCAATAGCCAGGGAAAAATTGAAGGGTTTGTAGCATTCGTCAACGATATCACCGATCGCAAACAAGCCGAAGCCACACTACGGGAGAGTGAGGCACGGTTCCGGCTGATGGCAGATGCCGCCCCTGTGCTGATTTGGATGTCGGGCACAGATAAACTCTGTTATTACTTCAACCTCCCGTGGCTAAACTTTACCGGACGCACGATCGAGCAAGAAAGGGGCAATGGTTGGACAGAAGGAGTCCACCCCGACGACTTTGAGCGGTGTTTAGACACCTATGTGACTGCCTTTGATGCCCGTCAACCGTTCAAGATGGACTATCGCTTGAAACGCTGTGATGGCATATACCGTTGGATTATGGATGAAGCTGTTCCTCGCTACGGATTGGAAGGTGAGTTCTTGGGCTACATCGGCTCCTGTGTTGATATTGAAGACCACAAACAAGCTGAGGAAGCCCTGCGCGAGAGTGAATCCCGCCTCCGTCTGATCTTTGAAAGCGCCAAAGATTATGCCATCTTCACCCTCGACCTTAACGGCATCATTGCCAGTTGGAACTCAGGGGCAGAAAGGTTGTTGGGCTATACCGAGACAGAAGCAATTGGTTGCTCGAGTCGGATGATTTTCACGCCCGAAGATAACGAACAAGGACAAGCCGAGTACCAGAGGCAAATGGCTCTACTGCAAGGACGGGCAGAAGACGAACGCTGGCACGTCCGCAAAGATGGGAATCACTTTTGGGCCAGTGGATTGATGATGCCCCTGCTTAATGAAGCGGATTGTCCGCAGGGATTTGTCAAAATCATGCAGGACAAGACTGCACAACGGCAAGCAAGTGAGCGCCTGCAATTGCTGTATGAAACTACGCGCGATCTGATGAAGACAGAACAGCCTCTGGCTTTGATGGACACGCTATTCCGCAAACTGGCAGTGCTACTCGATCTGCATTGTTACTACAACTTCATGGTGGAAGAAAAAGACAACCGCCCGATGCTGCATTTGAGAAACTATGATGGCATCTCTGAAGAAAGGGCGCAGGCGATCGCCTGGATCGAAGTAGGGCAATATCTCTGTGGATTGGTTGCCCAAACGCAGCAGCAACTTGTCTTGAATCAAGCCGAACTTTCCACTCATCCGAATGGTAAAGCCCTCTATGAACTGGGCATCACAGCTTACGTGGGTCAACCGTTAATCGCTCAAGGACGGTTATTAGGAACGCTCTCATTTGCCAGTCGGACTCGGACGCACTTCACGCCTGCAGAAATCGAGCTGCTGGGATCGATTTGTGACCAGATCGCTATCGCTCTGGAACGGGCAAATCTGAACGATTCACTCCAGCAGCAAGCCCAACAGCTAAGACAGGCAAATCGGATCAAGGATGAGTTTTTAGCGGTACTATCCCATGAATTGCGATCGCCCCTCAATCCTATTTTGGGCTGGTCAAAGCTGCTGCAAACTGGCAAGCTGGATGCGGCGAAAACCGCCCAGGCGTTAGCGACGATCGAACGGAATGCCAAGCTGCAAACTGAATTGATTGAAGATTTGCTTGATGTCTCGAAAATTCTCCAAGGCAAGCTTAGTCTTAATATTCGTCCAGTTGATTTAGCTTTAACTGTGGAATCGGCGATCGAAACTGTCAATTTGGCTGCTGTTGCCAAATCCATTGATATTCGGACTGTGTTAGATCCTCAGATTGGACAAATTTTGGGGGATTCGGGCCGTTTGCAGCAAATAGTCTGGAATCTTGTTTCCAATGCGGTCAAATTCACCTCGGCCGGGGGGCGCGTTGAGGTGCGCTTAACTCGTGTGGGCGATCGCGCTCAAATTACGGTGGCGGATACAGGGGTTGGCATCGCACCGGAGTTTTTACCCTACGTGTTTGACTACTTCCGCCAAAAAGATGGCGCTACAACCCGCAAGTTTGGTGGCTTGGGATTGGGGCTGGCGATCGTGCGGCATTTAGTCGAACTGCACGGTGGCACGGTTGGGGCAGATAGCGCCGGTGAAGGGTTAGGAGCTACCTTTACCGTAAGACTGCCCCTATCACCGAAGGTAAGACAAGAAAACTCTCTTGCAAGACTTTCGGAACGATCGACTGCGGATGAACCGTTATCCGGGATGCGGATAGTTGTGGTAGATGATGAGCCGGATATGCGAGAGTTGATTTCGTTTTTGCTAGAAGATGCAGGTGCGGAGGTACTGACTGTGGCTGTCCCTCAAGAAGCGCTCACAGCCTTGACTAATTTCCAGCCAGATGTCCTGTTGAGCGACATTGGAATGCCGGGGATGGATGGCTATATGCTGTTGCGGCAAGTGCGAGCTCTGCCGCCAGAACGGGGTGGGCTGATTCCCGCGATCGCCCTGACTGCCTATGCGGGCGAGGTTAATCAACAGCAAGCTTTGCAAGCTGGATTTCACCGACATCTGGCAAAGCCGATCGAACCGGATGAATTAATTAAGACGATCGTCGCACTTCTTAGCAAGAACACTGATGGCCCAGCAAGCGATCAAGATTGAGCCCAAGGATCTCAAACCGATCGAACATTACCAAGCTTTTAAGTTGCTGTGGTTAGGCAGCGATATTTGTATTATCTTCTGTCCGGTCGATTCCCTCCGCTTCGCTTCGCCCGAAATGAGGTAGGGGCGGGTTCAACAACAATATCTGCCAATAATTGACAATCTCAAAAACCCGCCCTGCCGGGATATTATGGTCAATCGCTCGGACATGATATTACAGGAGAATCTATCAATAAATCCGGTTTCTAGTCTAATAGTGCGTAAGTCCTGATAATATAATCAATAATTTGGAGTGTCAAAAAAAGACGATGGGAATTAACAAGCAGCAGCCTAGAATACATATAAAACCTTCAGTGATTAAAGCGATAGCTCTGTTCTGTCTGTGCTGCTTGTTAACTGCAAGTTGTGGACAAAGAACACGTCCATCGGTCACTGCGAGCGGCGAAAATGCTAATAACCGCGTTACTATTGGCACAACTTTGAAATTGCGGACGATCGACCCTGCGGACGCTTACGAAATTATCTCAGGGCAACTGCTGCAAAATTTGGGCGACACTCTCTATACTTACAAGTCGGGAACTACTGAGTTAGTCCCCCATTTAGCGACAGCAATGCCTAAAGTTAGCCAAGACGGATTGACATATACAATCCCCTTGCGTCAAGGCGTTATTTTTCACGACGACACACCGTTTAATGCCGCAGCAATGGAGTTTTCCTTGCAGCGGTTTATCAAAAATGGCGGTCGTCCGGCTTTCTTGTTGAGCGATGCAGTAGAGTCTGTGAAAGCGACGGGCGAATACGAATTAACTTTTCAACTGAAAAAGCCTTTTGCTGCTTTTCCTTCTCTCTTGACATTTGCTGGTAGTTGTGCAGTCTCTCCAAAAGCCTACGAGATTGGGGAGGGTAAATTTAAACCCGATACGTTTGTGGGAACGGGACGCTACAAGTTGGCGAATTACGGCAGCGATTCTCTCAAGTTTGACGTGTTTGACAAATATTGGGGCGAAAAACCAGTTAATCAAGGAATTGACCTTTTGCTGCTTTCTAGTGCCTCAAATTTGTTCAATAGTTTTCGGACTGGTGCAGTTGATGTGGCTTATTTGTCTCTGGATGCAGACCAAGTTCAAAGCTTGGGCGAGGGAGCAAAACAAGGGAAATGGCAGGAAATCGCGGGGGAAAGCAGTACGGTTAGTTACATGACGCTGAATACCAAGTCTAAACCGCTGGATAAGTTAGAAGTGAGACAGGCGCTCGCAGCAGCGATGGATCGCCCCCTGATTAATGAGCGCGTACTGCGGGGACAAGCACAACCGCTTTACAGTCTGATCCCTACAACCTTCGACGTTCAAAAACCGGTTTTTAAAGAACTGTACGGCGATGCCAACACGACAAAGGCTAAGGAACTTTTAACGAAAGCTGGATACTCAGCCACCAATCCTTTTGTTCTGCAACTTTGGTATCCTTCAGCTTCCACAAAACGAGCTTTAGTCGCGAGTCTGATCGAGGCGCAAACTAAACTCAAAATGGACGGGATAATGCAGGTAGAAATTAACAGCGTTGAATCTCCGACTTTGTTTCAAAACATAGAGAAGGGAATTTATCCTGCGGTTTTAGTGGATTGGTACGCCGACTTTTTCGATGCCGATAATTACATTCAGCCGTTTTTAGATTGTGCGACGGGTTCGGCGGCTGGGGGCTGTGAAAAGGGTGCTAGCCAAGGTCAGGGTTCGTTCTATTATAACGATCGGGTCAATGAACTGATCGACAAGCAACGAAAAGAAGCAAATCCTGAAACCCGCAAAGCTCTGTTTGCGGAAATTCAAGACATACTAGGTCAAGATGTACCTTTCATCCCTCTTTGGCAGGATAAGGACTATACCTTTGCTCAGAACAGCATCACCGGAGTCCGTCTCGAACCGACGCAATCTTTTCCTTTTTGGTTCCTGAAAAAGCAATAATTATTTACAATAATTTTGGGGGAGTTGAAACGTCAATAATTATTGCATATTTTGTGCACAACAGGGTGATGATTGTCACAGTTTATCAAAGAGACTGATCACCCAACCCTCTTTAATAATGTGCGATATTATTAACAGAGAGATATTGCTGAGGGTGGTATATGAAATTTGGGATTTTAACAACAACAGGGGTGCTAATTGCGATCGGTTTGGCATCGGGAGTAAAGGCCGAAAACGTATCCCACGTCAAGCAATTATTAGAAACTAAAAAATGTAGCCAATGTGACTTGACAGGAGCGCAGCTTGCTGGTATTGATCTGAGCGGGGCAGATTTGACTGGTGCGAATCTGAGCGGTGCCAATTTGAACGGTGCAAATTTGAACGAAGCCAAACTGAATGAAGCAAATCTGAAACAAGCTAAATTGCAAGGTGCGAGTTTAGTTGCGGCTAAAATGCACGGGGCTAATTTGGAGGGTGCTGATTTGAGCCGCGCTAATCTGAGTTTGGCGGGTTTAGTGATTGCGAGTTTGAAAAATACCAACCTCACCAGCGCTAATTTAATAGGTGCTAATTTAGAAAGCGCCAATTTGGCGGGTGCAAATCTGAGGAATGCTCGCCAGTCTGTAGCCAATTTAGCGAATGTCAGCCTCAGAGGTGGCAGTTTGTCGGGAATCGACGTACAGGGAGTCAACTTGCGGGATGCAAATTTGACCAATGCAAATTTGAACGGTGCAAATTTGAACGGTTCGGACTTGACAGGTGCCAATTTAAAGAATGCCAATATGGCAAATGTAGATTTGAAAAACGCTTCTTTGCCGTAGGACGATCGCCACTTGCTATATCAAATTCTGGTGCTTAACAAGCTTAATATAATAAGGTAGGGGCAATTCTGAAATTGCCCCTAAATTTTTAATTGTAGGATTTATCTTGTTTCCGGTCGCTGCGTAGCGTAGATGATTGTTCGGTGTGCGAAGCTTTTTCTTGGCGTCTGCGATTGCTTCATATTTGGATCTAGGATCAATCTGCCTCGTGAGCATCTTGGGCGAAGCGGATAATGTCATCATCGCCGAGGTATTCACCATTTTGGATTTCAATCATCACCAAGGGAATAACTCCTGGATTTTCTACGCGGTGAGCAGTATTCATGGGAACGTAGGTTGACTGTTTCTGCATGAGAATCGTCTCTTTGTCGTCGCAGATAACTTTAGCGGTACCGGAGACGACAACCCAGTGCTCGCTGCGGTGATAGTGCATTTGGGTGCTGATGTGATGCCCCGGCTTGACTTCAATGCGATTGATCTTATAACGATCGCCCGCGTCTATGACTGTAACTTGACCCCAGTAGCGGGTTTGTGTGCGATCGTCAATTTTTTCTATTGTGTCCACTGTTTCCACCATGCTGTTTATCTCGCTAACGGTGTCTGTAAAAATATCTGTAGTTGAAAGTATAGCAGGGATTGGCTAAGTGCGATCGATTTAAAGATTACTGAATTAGTCGCCACTCGCGAGCATCCACAAATTGAGACAAATGCCCCACATTTGTTGTAGCAATTACCACCTGATTTCCTTCACTTGCCTCCAATATTGCTTGAGCCGCCAAAATCACATCCCCGTCAAGTGCATTGGCTTCTGCGGTTGGTCTTCCTCTCATTCTCGCGTCAGCCCACAACTGAGCAGCCAAAAGCATTACTTCTGTAGTCAAAGGACGGTAGGGGATTTGCGATTTAAGTTCATCAAGTCGTCTAATACCTGTCGCCTTACCTGCACGAATTAATTCACGCCTCACCTCATAGTCAGCAATTTCAGGGAGCATTACAATGTAACCTTTCTGTGGCAAAGATTGCAGCCAAAGTTTGCCCTCTTGATATAAAGGAGAGGTGGCTTTGGGATTGGTAACAATTCCTAAAGGCCCAGAATCTAACAACACTATTCTGCTCATGGAATGCTCTTATATATGCACGGGGTTTTCTTCTAGTGCCTTGCGGAGAACTTCAGCGGTTTCTGTTTGCTCCTGTTCATCTCCATCGTCAACCCAAGACTGTAGCAATTTGCTCAGAGCTTCGTGCTGCTGTACGGGATCGATGGTCTTAATTTCGTCTGTAGTTTTTATCGAAGTATCGGGGCTTCCTGGCTTCATTGTTACTGTGGAGCGAAATATCCGAATCATCTGAAGTAAGTTTGGCCAATATTCTCTCGGAGTTTGCTGAATCTCCCGCAAAAAATCTACAATTTCTTCACCTATGCGAGTTTCTGGCGCTGAAGTTGCTGTCGCTTGGCTTTCGCTAATTAAAGCTTGCTCAGGCATAATCACTTTTCTCCTTTCTCAGATTTATATGAAGTTTGATTGATTTACGAAAAGGGGATGGGGGCAGGTCGATTAATATCTGGGACGTGAATTAGAGATGCAGGCGTGAACCCCTCTCCTATTATAAACACAGGGCGGGCGATCGCCCGCCCCACTTTTTACTTGCTCAGCACACCATCGGGAATGCCCAAAATATCCTCAATGCGAGGCATATCTTCCAAAGCAATCACTCGTCCTTCATCCTCAAAACCAGCAATTTGATCGAAATTCAAATACCGATACAAATCACCAGCAAAAGGATCGATTCTCTTCGACACAATCTCATTGTATTCTTGGACTGTAGGAATGCGACCTAACAGTGAACAAACAGCAGCCAGTTCCGCCGAACCGAGATAAACTTGTGCATCTTTGCCCATGCGGTTGTTAAAGTTACGAGTAGAAGTTGAAAAAACCGTTGTCGCATCTTTAACCCGCGCTTGATTGCCCATACAAAGACTGCAACCGGGCATTTCTGTACGCGCTCCAGCGGCTCCAAAAATGCTGTAATAACCTTCTTCTTTGAGTTGCTGTTCATCCATGCGAGTTGGCGGACAAATCCACAGGCGAGTTTTCACTTCCCCTGCACCTTCCAACACCTTTGCAGTGGCGCGGTAGTGACCGATATTTGTCATGCAAGAACCGACAAATACTTCGTCAACCCGATCGCCCGCAACCTCACTCAACAACTTAACATTATCCGGGTCATTGGGAGCAGCCACAATTGGCTCTTTAATCTCGTTCAGATCGATTTCGATGATTTCAACGTATTCCGCATCAGCATCCGCCTCCATCAGCACCGGATTTGCCAGCCATGCCTCCATCTTAGCCACCCGGCGCATCATCGTCCGCGCATCTTGATAGCCCCGCGCCACCATGTTTTTCAGCAGCGCGACATTGGAACGAATGTACTCAGAAACAGTCTCCACGCTCAATTTAATGGTGCATCCAGCGCAAGAACGCTCTGCAGTCGCATCGGTCAATTCAAAAGCCTGCTCAACCTTCAAATCGGGCAAACCTTCAATCTCCATAATCCGTCCAGAAAAGATGTTTTTCTTGTTCTGTTTCGCGACGGTTAGCAAACCTTTTTGAATTGCTACATAGGGAATGGCATTCACAACATCCCGCAGCGTTACTCCCGGCTGCAATTCACCTTTAAACCGCACTAAAACTGATTCCGGCATATCCAAAGGCATGACGCCCAATGCCGCAGCAAATGCCACCAATCCCGAACCCGCAGGAAAGGAAATTCCCAAAGGAAAACGAGTGTGAGAATCGCCGCCCGTTCCCACTGTATCTGGCAATAACATCCGGTTCAGCCAAGAGTGAATAATGCCGTCTCCGGGGCGCAAAGCTATGCCGGCGCGCTCTGCCATGAAATCGGGCAATTCATGGTGAGTTTTGACATCAACTGGTTTTGGATAAGCGGCGGTGTGGCAGAAACTTTGAATTACCAAATCGGCGCTAAATCCCAAACAAGCAAGTTCTTTCAATTCGTCGCGAGTCATTGGCCCTGTGGTATCTTGCGAGCCGACTGTTGTCATGACTGGTTCGCAAGATGTACCGGGACGAACGCCGGACAAACCGCAAGCTTTGCCTACCATTTTTTGTGCTAAAGTAAAGCCTTTTCCCGTATCCACTGGGATTGTAGGACGGGTAAAAATAGTGCTCGGTTCTAGTCCTAAAGCAGCGCGAGTTTTGTCGGTTAAAGTGCGTCCAATTAATAGCGGAATTCGGCCGCCGGCGCGAACTTCGTCTAGAATTGTGTCGGGTTTGAGGGTGAAGGTGGAGATAATTTCTCCGGCTTCGTTGGTGATTTCGCCTTTGTATGGATGGATGGTAATTACCATTCCTGTTTCCATTTTGGAGACATCACATTCGATCGGCAATGCGCCGGAATCTTCAGCGGTATTGAAGAAGATCGGGGCGATCGCACCTCCTAAAATATAACCGCCACTGCGCTTGTTGGGCACAAACGGAATATCATTGCCAATGTGCCAGAGCACGGAATTAATCGCCGATTTCCGTGACGAACCGGTACCGACAACATCACCAACATAGGCTACGGGATGACCTTTTTGCTTCAATTCTGCAATGGTTTGCAAAGCCCCAGGCATCTTACTTTCGAGCATCGCCAAAGCGTGTAGGGGAATGTCCGGTCGCGTGGTAGCATGAGGTGCAGGCGACAAGTCGTCAGTATTGGTTTCTCCAGGAACTTTGAAGACTGTAACGGTAATCGCTTCTGGCAATACAGGACGGCCTGTAAACCACTCGGCATCCGCCCAAGAATCGACTACCTGCTTGGCGTAGGGATTGGTATCAGACAAAGCTATAACGTCGTGGAAAGCGTCGAATACTAACAACGTTTTGCTCAGTGCCCGGGCGGCGGTGGCGGGAATGGCGATTTCGGCAGTAGGATTGAGCAAATCGATTAAAGATTGGACGTTGTAACCGCCCATCATTGTCCCCAGCAGGTAAACTGCCCATTTGGGAGCAATTAGGGGGCTGTGGATTTCGCCTTTAGCAATGCCAGTTAAAAAACCAGCTTTGACGTAGGCGGCGCTGTCTACGCCTGGGGGGACGCGATCGCGCAATAATTCTATTAAGGTTTCTTCTTCTCCTGCCGGCGGATTTTTCAGCAGTTCACACAGTTCCGACGTTTGCTGGGCGTCTAGGGGCAGCGGTGGAATTCCCTCATGGGCCCGAACGGCCGCGGTACGGCGGTAAGATTCAAGCATTTGTCCTCTCTCCTCGGATAGTATTCGGTGGTTGGCAAGTAGGTGGCTTTACTTTTTAGATTAGGAGCTTCCGCTGCACATTGGGTAAAGTACCTCGCCATACATCAAAACTTAACGCAACTTTAAAAACAGTAGATTTTCATACCAAAGACAGATGTGGTCTTTAACGAGAGAGCAGCGTATCAAACTTCAGTCGAGCAGTTTAGGGCCTTCAGTTGCATAGTTCTGGTTAAGATTAATGTGTTGTGGGCTACTGTAGATCCTCCTCTGCATCTGAAATCGTCATTTACCAATAGTCTGGACTGTTTGTAGTTCGTAGTGTGAAACCCTTGATTTTCCGTTGGTAGCTCCATTGGCGAATCGCCTTGAAACTTTTATTCTACGAATGCTAATTAAAAACCGTCCGCAGTATTGATTGACCACAAGTTTAAAAAAGTTGTCCTGCTAATGGATCGATTAAACAATGGAAAGTTTTATCCCTGAAAAGTCTGAAGACTGTCACGGCTGGGCCTCCAAGCCAGACTTGTACAAAGAGCTGCAAGGAGCCAAAGAATTACTGCTGACGATCGCCAACTCGATGCCAATACCCCTGATCGTGAGCAGTCTGGCGGACGGCACAATTATTTATAGTAACGATTTATGTCGTCAGGCTTTCGGGTTCACAGGATTTAAGTCGATCGACCGCCAAAAAGCCGAAACGCTCTACCACAGACCTGCAGAGCGCCAGGAATTGCTGTTGCGGCTCGCCCGCAACGGACACGTCCGCGAGACAGAAGTCCGGTTTAAAAAAGCTGACGGCACGCTGTTTTGGGCAAGTGTATCGATGCGGTATCTGACATTGGTATCGGGGAAAGCTGTTCTGTCGGTGTTCACCGACATTACGGATCGGAAGCGAGCGGCCGCCAAGGAGCAGGAATTGCTCACGTCAATCCACTCGCGAGCTCGCCAGCAAGCGGCCGTCGCTTACTTGGGGCAGCAGGCCCTGGCCGAAACTGATTTGTCCGCACTGATGGACAAAGCTGCGGTTTTAATTGCTCAAACCCTGGACGTTGATTATTGCCAGGTGTTAGAACTGTTGCCCTCTGGTCATGCTTTTATGCTGCGAGCGGGGGTTGGCTGGCAGCCGGGCCTCGTCGGCAGCGCTACTGTTGCCGCTTCTGCTCGATCCCAAGCAGGTTACACATTGCTAGTGGGCGAACCGACGATCGTCGAAGATTTGCGGGTGGAAACGCGCTTTAGCGAGTTGCCGCTACTGCATAACCACCGGGCTGTCAGCGGCGTTACTGTGATCATTCCCGGCAATCGGGGACTGGGGAGGAACTGGGGACAAGTAGAACCAGCGGACAGTTCATCCTCGCAGGCCTGGGGCATTTTGGGGGTTCATACCAGCCAAGGGCGGGTTTTCAGTCAAGATGACGTTTATTTTGTAGAAGCGATCGCCAACGTGTTAGCTGCGGCGATCGAGCGGATTATATCGCAAGAGCGCTTACAAATGATGGAACGGGCGATCGAAAGTTGCAGCAACGGCATTGCAATCACCGACGCAACCGTTGCAGATAATCCGATTATTTATGTCAATCCCAGTTTTGAGCGGATTACGGGTTATCGCAGAGACGAGTTAATGGGCAAAAATTGCCGATTTTTGCAAGGCACAGACACTGACAGCCCCGCTGCCAAAGAATTGCGAATTGCGATTGAAGAAGGCAGAGAAGCTCAAGTTATATTACGCAACTTTCGGAAAGACGGCACGCCTTTTTGGCACGAATTGTCGATCGCTCCGGTTTACAACTCGCGGCGACACTTAACCCACTTTATTGGAGTACAAACAGACATTACCGACCGCCAGCGTTCGGAAGAAGAATTATTTTTAAAATCTCAAGCTTTAGCAGCTTTTAGCGCTAATCTCAAACACTTGCACCGGATTACAACTTATCATTATCAAAACTTTGAAGAACTGGTTGACGATTATCTAACAGCCGGCTGTTTGATGTTTGGACTTTCTATGGGCATCATGGCTGAAGTTGACCGCGAAACTTTTATTGTCCAGGCAGCGAAAACAGATTTAGGATACTTCGTGCGAGGCTTAGAATTGAACCTCAGCGATACTTACTGCGCCGCAGTAATTAAGCTCAACAAAACAGTTGCGTATTCTCATATAGGAGCAAATATTGAGATGCGCGAACATCCTGCTTATCTAAGCTGCAAATCAGAATCTTACATCGGAACGCCGATATTTGTCAACAATAAAACTTATGGTACGTTAAGTTTTAGTTCGCCAGAAATAAAGAAAAGAAAGTTCAAGTACGAGGAAATAGAAATTATAGAATTGATGGCTCAAAGTATTGGGAAAATTCTGGCGGTTCACCAAATGGAAATCGAACGCCAGCAAGCTGAAAAAGAGCGATGCGAGTTGATAGTATCTCTCAAAGAAAGTGAAGAACGCTATCGCCGTTTAGTAGAACTATCTCCCGAAGCGATCGCCGTTCACAGTCAAGGGAAAATCGCCTACATCAATGCTGCCGGCGCGAAACTCCTCGGTGCGAGTTCTCCCGAAGCGCTGATTGGCTTTCCCATATTGCATTTCGTCCATCCAAACTATGTGGAAATAGCCACAGAGCGCATTCGGCTAGTCGAGACAGAAAATCAGCCACTCGACCTTGCCGAACAAAAACTAATGCGGCTCGACGGACAAATAATAGACGTTGAAATGGCCGGTATCCCCGCTATTTATCAAGGCTCGACGGCCGGCCAGATTATTATCCGAGATGTCACCGAGCGCAAGCGAGTAGAACGGGAACTGCTGCACGGCGCTTTTCACGATGCGCTGACGGGTTTGCCCAACCGGGTTTTGTTCATCGACAGGCTAGGACAAGCCATCCGCAGATCCAATCAGTCCCCCGATTACAAATTTGGTTTACTTTTCCTAGATTTAGACCGCTTCAAAGTCGTTAATGATTCTTTAGGACACGTTTTAGGAGACAAACTGCTAATCGCCCTCGCCCAGCGACTGCAAACCTGCGTCCGGGTTTCGGATACCGTCGCCAGACTGGGGGGAGACGAATTCACGATCCTGCTAGACCACATTCAGAGCCTCAGCGACGCCACCCTCGCAGCTAAAAAGATACAAAAAGAACTGACGAAGCCGTTTCATCTCGAAGGGCACGAAGTATTTACCACCGCTAGCATTGGCATTGTTTTCAGTCGAGGCGAAGCCACCCCCAGTGGCGAATTAAATTCGTACACTCACCCGGAAGAATTCCTACGCGATGCTGACATCGCTATGTACCGCGCTAAAGCTTTGGGTAAGGCCCGCCACGAAGTGTTTAATTTGGCGATGCACGACCAAACTATGTCGCTGTTGCAGTTAGAAACTGACCTGCGGTTGGCTATTTTGGGCAAGGAGGAATTAGGAGAGAGCAAGAATCAATGTTCGCACTTTATTGTGCACTACCAACCGATTGTTTCGATCGCCAGCGGTGCGCTCGAAGGTTTTGAGGCCTTGGTGCGCTGGCACCACCCGGTTCGGGGTCTAGTTCCGCCGTCTACTTTTATCCCTGTAGCTGAAGAAACAGGTTTGATCGTGCCTCTGGGAGCCTGGGTGTTGCGGGAAGCTTGTCAGCAATTGCGGATTTGGCAAGAAATGTTAACCGAGCAACAGGGAAGAAGTCAAATGGAAGTTGGAACAATGCCCTTCGACTCGCTTCGGCTGCACTCAGGGCAAGTCGCTGAGGGTAACAAGAAGGAAGAAGGCGCTTCGATTTCGCTCAGGGTAACAACAGGGAAGATGGCAACGGGCAATGTAGGGGAGTTAAGTGATGTAACAGATACAGGGCATGAGGAACACGGAACTTTTACTGAGCGTAGCCCCAGTATTGGTCACAGGGAAGAAAGAATCGGTAAAAAATTACCAATTCCCAGTTACCAATTCCCGATTACCGATTTCCACTCCTCTATTACCAATTCCCAATTCCCAATTACCAACTCTTCGGCTACGTTCAGTACAACTTCCCAGCTACCAATTGCGAATTTTAAATTACCCATTATTGATCCTTCGCAATTAACAATGAGCGTCAATCTCTCTCCTAAACAGTTAGGTATGCCGAATTTAATCGAGGAAATCGATGAAATTTTAGCAGAAACTGGCTGCGATCCGAGCTGTTTAAAATTGGAGATTACTGAAAGTGCGATCGTAGAAAATGTGAAAAAAGCCAATATTGTGCTAGCCGAATTAAAAGGTAGGAATATTCGATTGTCGATCGACGATTTCGGTACTGGCTATTCGTCTTTAAGTTACTTGCACCGTTTTCCGCTGGATACACTGAAGATTGATCGATCTTTTGTGAGCCGCTTGGGGGCTGTCGAAAATGGTGACGACGGGGGTCAGCCTTTGCAGATTGTGCGGGCGATCGTAACTTTGGCTCACAATTTGGGATTGAATGCGATCGCCGAAGGTGTAGAGACAGGCGAACAGTTAGCACAGCTTCGAGAATTAGACTGCGAATTAGCTCAGGGATATTGGTTTTCTAAACCTTTGGACAGTTCTGCCGTGACCGAAATCCTGATAAATCTCGGTAATATAGAAATTAGGGACTGATTGAGCTACAGATTGGTAAATAGTGCCTCACCCTGTGAAGACATTTTTGCTACAAACTCCTAATCTCAAAACTGATGCACCAGGGAATAAATTGTGCATCAAAATTAGATTTTAGGTGATGATATCAAATCTGTTAGGATCGGAATTATTCATCTGCGTGAATCCGCGTCCATCCATTGTCATCTGCGGTTAATACATTCTCTTTTTTTAACCGCAGATGAGGGCAGATTAACAGATATTCACGCAGATAAATGAGTTCAATTCCGGTTGTACCGTCCGTGATTGTTGAGTATTGATATCGTTTCCGGTTGCATCGGAATGATTTAACTGCAGAGGGCGCAGAGAACGCAGAGGGAGAGAATACAGAGAGGAGTAATTCCGATGCTACCGGATTTGATATGACTGGATTTTATCGCAGAAGGAAGCAGGAAGAAGCAATATAATCAATCGTTTCAGCCATTAACAACGTCCTAACTGTCTTGGCGGTTGCTATATCAGGACGATGCTACCGGATTTGATATGGTTGAAAATTACCAAACTGACCACGAATTTCAAAGGTGGTACCCGCCACGTGGTTTATCCGTGGAATCAATCCAACATCGGAAATCGAAAATCCTCAAGCAAGAGCATTTATCTCGCGCAAGTCAATCCAAAATCTAAAATCTAAAATCTAAAATCGAATGACGCACAGTAACGCTTTCGCAATTGCCAATTACAACTTACCAATTCCCCATTAACAATTAGCTTTGAGGGGAATCTCGATCGCCAATTCTGTACCCTGGCCTGGCGAAGAAGTGCATTTCAGCGACCCGTTGTGTCTGTCTGTAACAATTTGATAGCTAATTGACAAGCCCATCCCGGTGCCTTTACCCACAGGTTTAGTGGTAAAAAACGGGTCAAAAAGCCGAGTGCCGACAGTCTCCGGTATTCCCGGCCCGTTGTCAGCAATCCGAATGATTACTTTGCCGACTGGCGATAGTTCAGTGCGGATGCGGATGTTGCTGGGCTTTTGCCGCTTTTCCTCAGCAGAACGGCGCATATCCCGTTCTTCTAAAGCATCCAAAGCATTGCTCAAGATGTTCATAAATACTTGATTTAATTGTCCGGCATAACATTCTACCAAGGGCAGTTGAGCGTATTCTTTAATTACCTCAATTTCTGGATGGTTGTGTTTAGCTTTGAGCCGGTGCTGCAAAATCATCAGGGTGCTATCTATGCCCTCGTGGATGTCGACTGCTTTCATTTCCGCTTCGTCCATGCGGGAAAATGTGCGGAGAGAAGCAACAATTTGTTGAATTCTGTCTGCACCGACTTTCATTGAAGAAAGCAACTTTGGCAAGTCTTTCATCAGAAAGTCGAGTTCAATATTGTCTACTTCTTCTTGAATTTCCGGGACTGGATCGGGATAGTGGTTTTGGTAAAGTTCGATCAGGTGTAGCAAGTCTTGGGTATAGTCGTTGGCGTGACTGAGATTGCCGTAAATAAAGTTAACTGGGTTGTTGATTTCGTGGGCGACTCCTGCCACAAGTTGACCGAGACTCGACATTTTTTCATTTTGAATTAACTGCGATTGAGTGCTGGTTAATTTCTTCAATGTTTTTTCTAATTCGAGAGCTTTATTCCGAGTTTGGGCGTAAAGATCGGCTTGGTTGAGGGCGATCGCCAATTGAACTGTAACCGCTTGCAATAATTCTACTTCGTCGTCACTCCAGGGTCGCACTGCAGCGGAGTGGGCGCAGGTAACAACGCTCACTACTCCCGAAAGTGCCTGCATGGGAATTGCCAAGACAGATTGGTAGCCCAGAGAGTTAAGAGAGCTTCTCCAAATAGGGTCTGCGATCGCTCCGACATCATCGATTTGCAGCGTTTCTAGACGCAACATCTGTTCTCCTATAGTTCCGAAATCAGAAGCTTTATAGCAACCTATTAAATCTGGAAGTTCTCTTGTGCGAGATTCTTGAATAATTTCCCAGTATGGTTCGTCTCCGTCGCAACGATACCAGCTAAAGTTGCAACGATCGATCTGCATGAAAGCCCGAATTTCTTGGACGGCGACAGCAATAATGCTGTCGAAATCGAGGGAATTGCGGATTTGAGTAGTGAGGTTGTTGAGCAGTTTTTCTCGCTCGGCTTGCTGTCTGAGTCTGGCTGACGATTGCCTTAAGGCAATTTCTCCCCGCTTGCGATCGGTAATGTCTTCGGTGACAGCTAATAGATATTGCGGTTTGCCATCAGCATCGAGTATTGCTGTTTTCTTGCTATGAAATATCCGCGTTTCTCCTTGGCTAGTTTCAATTTCTTCTTCGGCGATTTCTAAAATTTGCCCGCTATCGATCACTTCCCGGTCTTTGGCGGTGAAAAAATCAGCTTGTTCTGTTGGGAAAAAGTCGTAATCATTTTTGCCGATTACTTCTGCTGCACTGAAACCGAGTAACTGTTCAGCTACTGGGTTCCACAGAACAAACCGCAGTTCTTGGGCATCCTTGGCAACCACTCCTACGGGTATGGTTTTGAGCACTGACTCCATAAAATTTTGAGCGTGTTGCAGTTCTGCTTCTGCCTGTTTGCGATCGCTAATATCTCGGACGTTGGCAATGACGGTGAGATTGCCGTTGAGATTAATTCTCGACAGGGCAACTTCTGCATCAAAGGTTGAACCGTCGTTGGGACGCCTCGCTTTCCATTCCACGCGGGGTGTTTCGCCTGCTAATACTCTTTCCCAAAGTTCTTCCATTTGTTCAATGGGATTGTCGGCGCTTGAATAGTCGTTTTTAATTGATAATTTTTTTGCTTGTTCGGGGCTCACTCCGTACATTTCTAACATTCGATTATTGACATCGAGAATGTT
Organism: Microcoleus sp. SVA1B4; assembly: GCF_036700545.1. NCBI lineage: Bacteria > Bacillati > Cyanobacteriota > Cyanophyceae > Oscillatoriales > Microcoleaceae > Microcoleus > Microcoleus sp. SVA1B4. Next base: position 7,188 of record NZ_JAUBPB010000037.1, on the reverse strand, counting down.
TCCTTCTAAATCGTGAATGAAGATAGCATCGTAGACATTGTTAAATATGGTTCGCAGGTTTTGCTCGGAAACTTGCAGCGCTGCTTCTGCAAGTTTTCGATCGCCAATTTCTTGTTCTAATTGGGTGACTGCTTGGGAAAGTTCGGCCGTGCGATCGCTCACTCTGTCTTCTAACTCGACTGCTGCTTGCCGCAGGGCTGCTTCGGCGGCTTTGCGATCGGTAATATCGATCACCGTACCGAACATTTTTACCACCTTGCCGTTGACATCGGTTTCGGCTTGACCCACGGCGTTCACGTGTCGCAAGATGCTGTCGGGACGGTAAAGGCGAAAGTCAAAATCAAAGGGGATGCCCGCTTCGAGTCCCCGCTGCACTTGAGTTTGCCACAATTCCAAATCTTCTGGATGAATCTGAGCGACCTGTTCGGCTAGGTTGGGCGCGATGGGGGCTGGTTCGAGTCCGAAGATGCGGAAAAGTTCTTCCGACCAAGTGAGGGTTTCGGTGGCTGCGTCGAGTTCCCAATTGCCGACGTGGGCGAGTCTCTGGGCTTCTTTGAGCTGCCGCTGGCTATTGCGGATGGCGGTTTCGGCAACTTTGCGATCGGTAATGTCGAACAATACGCCGCAAAATACGATTTCGCCGTTCTCGCTGCGGGTGGGCATGGAGTCGCCCTGCCACCAGCGAATCTCGCCGTCGGGCTTGACTAACTGCCCTTCGTAGTGCCACAGGGAGAGGTTTTCTATGGCCTGGTTCACCGAAGCGATGTAGCCTTCCAAGTCTTCGGGATGGACGCGGGAAATGAATGTATTGATGTCTTGCATCATTTCTGCTGCTGTAACGCCACTGATATCGAAGATGCGATCGCTCATGTAGTCAATGCGCCAAATTCCGTCACGGTTGCAAAACTGGAACAGAGCTCCGGGCATGGTGGCTGCGATCGTCCGAAACTTGGTTTCGCTGGCACTGAGTGCGGCAAAAGTCTGTCGCAGTTCGGCTGTGCGCGCTTCTACTCTGCGCTCTAGTTCTGCGTTGGCGTGTTGTAAGGCTGCTTCTGCTCGCTTGCGATCGGTAATGTCGGCGGCTGTACCTGTGGTGCCGAGGAAGTTTCCGGTTTCGTCGTACAGGGCGATCGCGTTAAACATCAAATGTTTCATGCTGCCGTCTTTGGCGATTTGGGTGGTTTCGTACTGGAAAATTGATTCTCCGGCAAACAGGCGGGCGAAAACTTCTAAATCTTTCTGGCATTGTTCTGGTGTCACAAAGTCGGAAAAGGGCCTACCGATCATTTCTTCTGGTTCGTAACCGTAGATGTACTTAACTGCTGGGTTGACGAAGGTGTAGCGTCCTGAAGCATCTACCGACCAAATCATGTCTTGGGAGGTTTCTACCAGGCTGCGGTATTTGCTTTCGCTGGCTTTGACGGCTTCTTCTGCTTGTTTGCGTTCCGTCATGTCGCGGGAGACGCCGACAGTCATGACGATTTGGCCGTCTGCGTTGCGGATCGGTGTTTTGACGGTGCTGAACAGCCGCACTTCTGAGTCGTAGCGCGTCACTGGTTCTTCGGAAATTTGCAGAGTCTGTCCGGTTTCAAATACGAAGGCGTCATCTCTGACGTACTGGAGGGTATTGTCGGGATCGGCGAAAGGTGCGTCTAGGATGTCTTGAAGTTCCTCTTGAGTCATGCCGTAATAGTCGCGGAATGCTTGATTTGCCCAAACAATTTTGGATTTGGGGCCTTTGACTAATACCATATCGGCGATCGAATCGAGAATTTGGTGATATTTTTGCTCGCTGTCGCGGAGTTTCTGCTGCGCGGATTCGATTTCTGCTATTTGCCTTTGGGTTTGCAAGTGTAGTTCGGCTTGGTAGATGGCAACTGCTAAATGATCGCCTACTTGTCTGGCAAATTCGATTTCGTCTTCTTGCCAATCGCGGGGATTGCCGCAGGAGTGAATGCACAGCAATCCCCACAGGTGTTGCCCTTGCAGCAGGGGTACGACTAAGTTGGCTCGGATTTGAAACCGCTTGAGGATTTTGAGGTGACAAGGGCTCAACCGGGCTTTGTAGATGTCCGTGACAGCTTGAACGTAACCTTTGGCATACTTGGCGGCAAATTGTTCGCCGAAACAGTAGTCGCGGACTCTTGCTCCCAAAGATGGGCTGTATTGGGGCAGTACGTCTTCGGACACTACTTCGCCCTCATTCCATTCGGATTCGGGAAAGAATCGGTAGACGGCGACTCGATCGGCATTTAAGAGTTGCCGAACTTCGGTGGCTGTGATTTTGAATATTGTTTCTAAGTCTAGGGATTCACGAATTTTGCCAATCACTCCCATCAGCGCTTGCAGCTTTTTGAACCAGGTTTGAGACTGCGTTTCTCTTTCTAGGTGAGCTAGTTTCTCGCGCAGGTTGCAAACTTCGTAATACAGGTATTCATGAAACATAATGCTTTTTCTTTAGTTATTTTGCGGTTTGGTATCGAGGTTGATGGCATCTCAATAGCGCTCTGCAAGTTGAGTCTGGTAAGTCAAAAAGGCAAAGAACCTATTCTCCTACTTCTGCTAGCACTTAGCAGCTACTCACACTGCATTTCCGTATTTTTTCGAGATTTGGAGGTCTATCGACCATCTTAGCTCCCGTATATTTACTGAAGAAGTGGCATAATTTGCTACTTCATTAAGGATCAATTATTGAGAATAATGCTAACAAAACTTACACATAAACCCGGTTTATTAACGTAATCAAGTCAGGGAATCTCCGAAAGTGGAAACAAGAAACCCGGTTCCATTTCGCGATCGGGAGGAGCGTCTCTGACTAATTTTGACATTTTTTTTGCTCGCCTTCGGTTTCAATTGTCACCTTTTTATTATTACCCCAAACCCGATTAATGGTTTCCTTGTTTTGGCGATGGAATATTCTGTTGGGCTCGCCTATTTTAAAATTTGTTTGAATTTAGGCGATCGCCTTTTCTAGAGTTTTAAGTAATGCTCGATTTATCTCTCCTAAATTAGATTTTTTACAATCTTTAGGATCTGCCAACGTTTTAGATATTTTTCCTTGCCTTCTCGTTATTTTATCCGAGAGATGGGATTTTTAAAACTGATTTAAATTCACCGAATCAGAGGTTAGTTTTCGGTAAAACAGTTGAGGTAGTTGCAGACTATGGTTAAATTTGCTTAACTCAAGGCCCATTTCCTACCGCAACGCGCCCGCACGCGCGGAGACTTTTTGCCTCCCGATTTTTGCGATTTTAGACAAGTGTAAAAATTTTAGATAATACAAATATTTAGGGTATCACATTTTGGGAGAAAGTAAAGGTATTTCAAGCTGGAGCAATAGAAATGGCGATCGCGAATATTAAAGTTTGGGCAAATTAATAATAAAATCCGTAGAAAGTCGCATTTCGCTTTCTACCTTTAAAGTGCCATGGTGTTGTTGGACAATCAGATCGCGAGTGAGAGATAATCCAAAACCGACTGCTTCTGCTGTTGGTTTAGTAGTAAAGAAAGGATGGCAGTTTTTGGCTTGAATTTCTAGAGAAACTCTGATGGTATTGTCGCGCAGACCAAGTTCAACTACTTTTGCCCTTTTTTGCATTTTCAGCAAGTTTTTGAGAGTAAATTTTATGTTTATCGATCGGTTCCTTGCTACCCATTTTTCGGCGTTTGAAATACAGCCTAACAAACATGATCAATGATATTTATCAAAGGGCGGTTTAAATCAGAGAAGCCTACTTTCGACAGAGCGATCGCACTATCATACTCAGTATAAATTACTATATAGCAATCCTTGCAGGAGTCGTAAATTTTTGACCCCACCCCAACCCTCCCCTTATCAAGGGGAGGGAGTAAGAAATTCACAAATGATGCGAGGATGGCTATATTGAAGCGACGAGCGATCGGCTGCTATGATCAACCAACTCCTACAAGCTTAAGAAGCCGTTTTCAGTATAGCCCTGGCTTCCTCAATATTTTGGGCAACCAATTTGCCCGACTCGATAAAGGCCGATCTTTCGGTATCGCTGAGTTCAAGTTCCACTACTTGTTCGACTCCCTGAGATCCCAAGCGGCAGGGCACTCCTAAAAAGATATCTTGCACGCCGTATTCGCCGTGCAAATAAACGCAGCAAGGCAAGAGTCGCGACTGATTAAATAAAATAGATTCTACCATCAAACAGACAGAAGATGCGGGTGCAAAATAAGCACTACCAGTCTTCATCAATTCTACAATTTCTGCGCCACCGTGGCGAGTCCGCTGTACGAGTCGATCGATCGCCCCAGCATCCATAAGTTGATTGATGGGAATACCGTTGACAGTAGAATAGCGGGGCAAAGGAACCATCAAATCGCCATGAGAACCGATGACAGTGGCATTGACTTGAGCATTTGAAACGCCCAATTCCATTGCAATAAAAGTTTGAAAGCGGGCGGAGTCGAGAACTCCCCCCATCCCCATGACTCGGTGTTTGGGCAAATCAGCAGCTTCCCAAGCTAAATAAGTCATGATATCTAGGGGATTTGTGACTGTGATTAAGATTGCTTCGGGAGAATGCTCGATCGCCTGTTTTGTGGCTTCGGTGACAATTCGAGCATTGATTTTAATTAAATCTTCCCGATTGATACCGGGTTTGCGCGGCACTCCGGCGGCAATTACTATGATATTTGAGTTTGCCGTATCTGTATAATCATTTGTACCGACAATTTGGCGATCGTGGCGTTCCACTCCCCTGGCTTCCATCAAATCCAAAGCAACGCCCTGCGGCCAACCCTCCACAATATCTAGCAATACTACATCTGCCAGATTTTTCTCAGCAATTCGCTGGGCTAAGGTACTGCCGACTTTGCCTGCACCAATAATTGATACGCGGTTTGATGGAGAATTCATTGGGTTTTAGGTTTTAGATTTTAGATTTTAGATTTTAGATTTTAGCAATCAACTTAATTGGGGAAAGGTGCGCGGTGTGCACCCTTCGCTACATTAAGAACAGTGATGTTTAGTTTTGGTGAGTTACTGAAAATCTTCGAGTTGGTCTACCCGCAGCCAAATATTGGGGGTGGGAACTTTGCCAAATTTGACGAAGGCATAGTCGCCGCGAACATCCATCACTTCGCCCTTGGTTTCAAATATATACGAGGAAAAGCGCTGGTCGCTGGCTTTGGCTTCTAGACTGTTTTCCAATTTTTCGCGTACAGCGCGAACTATACTGCCTTTCTTGATTGCCATAACTTGCTTTGTTTAGTTTAAAAAACTATACAAATTTTAATCTAGATTTGGCTTGAAAGTCACTCGGCGATTGAAATCGCTACTAAACAAACGAAGTCCACTCCAAGCGGACTAAGGAATAAAGGGGTGCAATTCGTGGGGTAAATCTAAAATCTAAAATCTAAAGCCTAAAATCCATTGACTGCTTCCTATGTCTGACAAATGGGGCAAAAATGAGTCGATCGCCCTGCTAATTTTATACGTTCGATGCTTGTGGAGCAAGTGCGACAGGGTTGACCAGCGCGATTGTACACCCAAGCGACGCCGCCGTAGTTGCCGTTGACACCTTGGACGTTGAGAAAATTGCTAAAAGTGGTGCCGCCGGATGCGATCGCCTTCTGTAAAACTTGAATAATAGCTGTATGGATGCGCCCAATTTGCTCTGCGGTCAAATCTGCACACAGAGTTGTGGGCATCACTCCCGACAAAAACAAAGTTTCGTCTGCGTAAATATTGCCCAAACCAGCTATCAGTGCCTGGTCTAGCAAAGCTGTTTTAATAGGTCGCGCCCGCCGGTGTAGCTTGCGGGTCAAATATTCTGTTGTAAACTCGTCGGAAAATGGTTCGGGGCCTAAGAGTTTCAGACCGATGACTGTGCTCGAAACCTCGGTTTCTGCAGGCACGTACCACATTTGCCCGAAGGTGCGCTGGTCTACAAACCGCAATTCTTGGTTTCCTTCAAAAAATAGCCGTACTCGCGCGTGTTTTTGCAGGGGTTCGGATCGGTTCACCCACAGCAGTTGTCCCGTCATCCGCAGGTGAACGCCCAACCAGCCGGCTTTTGAAGGAGGGAAGAAGGCGGGCGCGGGGAGGGCGGGCACGGGGGCACCGCCCCTACATTGAGATAGTTCTGCCAGTAGATATTTGCCGCGTCTGTACCAGCGGGCGATCGACTTTCCTTTGACTTTTGTCAAAAAATCGGTCGCAGAGATTGAGCGGGCGATCGTGCTGTTTAACAGCACCTCTGCGCCCAACATTTCTCGATCGAGAGTTGCTTGATTCAAACCCCGGCAAATAGTTTCAACTTCTGGCAGTTCTGGCACAATTAGCGTTGTTCTGTTCCTTGATTTGGCGAACCTTCGACGCTGCCGGTTACTTCGGCGCCCGGTTTGCTGTCCGTCGAAGTTTTCGGCTGCTGGGGGGCGCCACCGCTGCCGGTTTTGCGCGTTTTCTCGTCCAGCGTGGTTTGTTTGCCGCCGGAAGCTACTGGAGTCCCTGTTTTCGCTTTTGCTTTGGGTGCTGCCACTTCCACTAATTCGCTTTGGGCGAAGTTGTTGGTGTTGACGCCTGCATAATTTACGCTGTTAAAGCGAACGATAACTGGGTATTTAATGCCGCTTTGGTCTACCGTAGCAACGGTGCCCACTTCTTGATACCAGAAGGATTCTTTGCGGAGAATCCGAACTGTAGAACCGCGTTGAACCATGAGCTTTGTTTCCTTTGCGATGAATAAACGGATAAAGCCATTTTTTTTACTCTAGTCGATCGCGCGACGCATTTGAAGTCTGCAAGGAAATTTTTACCTGTCGCGCCGTTTTTTGATCTGCTTTTTGTAAAGAAAAGTAAATACTTTGCTAGGGCGATCGCTGGGGGACAAAAATAAATAAACAGACATTATCCGTTAAATACAAGCTGTGCGATCGGATCTATAAAAAACTTTACAAATAGGAGAGCGGGCCGGAGCGCCTACATAGTGAATTAATAGGATTTAGGGAGAGCCGTGGCAATCCCCCAGCAGGCCGCGTAGCCCCAAGCGCTCTTGGAATTGCCACGGCTCTGCACGAGAAGGTTGCGTAAATCCTCATTCAGTCAAGTTATCCACCATCTAGTGTGTTAATGTTTGAATCCGTTAGAGTCGATGTCCACATTACTGCGGCGCACCTCTCCTTCAGAACCGGACGTGCGACTTTCGCCGCATCCGGCTC
>NZ_JAUBPB010000036.1:0-64301 GCF_036700545.1 Microcoleus sp. SVA1B4 | reverse complement strand
CGTCCCGCCCGTCCAAAAAGGACGGGCGGGACGCCCATCCCACAATAACAATTAAAATTGTAAGTTATTTAATTCGCAATCCTAAGAGTGGCTTGAATAAATCCCTGCTTGATGCTGCTCATGGGCAATTCGCTAGCGTCCTAAAATATGTCGCATGGAAATTGGGTAAAAGCGTTTTGTTTGTTGATCCGAAGGGAACTTCTCAAAATTGCTGGAACTGCCTAAATAAAGTTCCGAAATAATTATCGGAGCGGTGGCATTCTTGTCTGTGTGGAGAATCTTTGGATCGAGATGAAAACTCAGCTAAACTTAGGAATGAGAATTAAATAACTTGCATTTTTTGTAGGTTGGGTTGAGGGACGAAACCCAACGCCACGCTTGATTGTTGGGTTTCGTTCCTCAACCCAACCTACGAAGTTATTTAATCCACGATCCTTATTAGAAAGATTGGTCTGAGTTACGAAAGTGGCGGGGGAACTCCGTCACTCAAAAAAGCATGAGCAAAAAAGGAAAAAGAAGCCTGCGGTCTAACTGTACCCAGTTGACCGTCAGGTTAGTTCACATAGTGGTTCTTGATAAAGCGGGACAGTAAAAGTAACAGTCGCTCCCAGCCCTTCTCCCATACTGTAAAAATTTACTGTACCCCCCATTGCTTCTACCAGTTTTTGAGAAATAGCCAATCCCAAACCGGTGCCGCCGTATTGCCTGGTACGATCGCCATCCACCTGAAAAAACGACTCAAATAATTTATCTTGCTTGTCGAGAGAAACCCCAATGCCAGTATCAGCGACTCGGATTTTCACCATTCCGGGGAACTGCTGGTTGTGAACAGTCACCTTTTTCTTAATAACCTCGGCACTGATGCGAATTCCCCCTTCCCCAGTAAATTTAATTGCATTGCCCGTGAGGTTCAAGATTACTTGAAGCAGGCGTTGGTAGTTGCCATACACAATAATCTCGTCCTCCACAGGGGGTTTTTGGATTTGAAATTGCAATCGCTTTTGCTCGACTTGAACCCGTGTAAAATCCTCAACTTGTTGCAACAGTTCACCGAGTTTGACGGGAGCGAGGTCTAACTCCATTTTGCCAGCTTCGATTTTAGCGACATCCAAAATATCGTTAATCACATTGAACAAATGTACTGCCGATCGGTAAGCTTCTTCGATAAATTGGTGCGCTTCTTCCGGGTCATCTGCCATGCCGTCCATAAGCAGTTTTAGGAAGCCGAGGATGCCGTTGAGGGGGGTGCGGAGTTCGTGAGAAGTATTAGCAAGAAATTGACTTTTAAGTTGGGAAAGAGCTACGGCTTCGGCGCGAGCGTGTTCTAATTCTTGGTAAAGTGTAGCGTGGGCGATCGCACTGCCGACTTGAGCGACTAACTCGCGGGCGAATTCGAGTTCGACAGGACTCCATTTCGGAGAATTGCCGCAGCGGTGCAAACATATCAGTGCATTGGGTTGGTCTTCATAGGAGGTAGCTGCTACGAGCACGGAATGGCGGTGGAAGGGATCGGTGGCGGGGGAGGCGTAATCGACTGCTACTGGTTTTAAGGTGGCTAAAGTTTGAATCCACCCCGGCTGTTCGGCTGCGCGCAGTTCTACTCCTAGCATAGAAGAGTAAGCTTCTTGGCGGTATTCAGCTACTACTTTAAAAGTTTTCGATTGGAGATTTTCGATTTGAGTTGGGGAAAGCGGGGGCGAGGGGTAGCTAGCTATTGACTGTTGTAATTCGGCTGCTGAGGCGGTCGATTTTTGCTGTTTTTCGGAGGCGAGGAAGGGGGATGTTTCGAGATTTTCGCTGTCTTTTTTGTAGGAACAGATGATGCAGCGACTCGCGTTTAAAACTTGACCCAAGCTGTTAACAGTTTGCTGCCAAATGGTGGCTAAATCGAGGGTTTTGTGCAGGTTTTGAGCGATTTGCGAGATGATTTTACGGTCGATTTCGGAGTAGGGAGGGAGCGATCGACCGGGGATACGGCTCGCTGGAAGCGACATTCGTTGGCGGGCGTCCAAGAGGGATGGCAAAGCTCGATAGAGCATGAATTCTGGGGAGTCTGGCCGTCTGTCTGTGGGTTTGTCAGACAGCAGCCTTCCCATAACTAAGACTTTTGTAGCTTTGCCGTTTGAGTCGATCGCCGGAGTGAGTGTCAAATCGAAGAGAAAATATTGTCCGGCGTGGGAAAATGGATAGCTGAACCTTTGCGGTACGAGGGTTTCGAGCGCCCGCCGCAGGATATCGAGATAAGGCGCAGGGGGGATGGGTTGCAGGGTTTCGCTGAGGGGGCGATCGACAATTTGTTCTGCTGTAAGGTTGTACTGCTCGGCTTTTTGCCAGTAAAAAGATAGATATCTACCCCTTGCGTCTTGGGTAAATACTAATTCTGCCCCTAACTCTTGAAAAAAAACTGTAGAGGCGAGGCTCGATCGCCGAAAATCTGTGTTAGAGTCCATCAGAGTAGGGGATGAAAGTAGTTCGGATTTTGGAGTCTTGAGTTTTGAATAAATATCTCAATACTCCCCATTGTTTGATGCTTCTACTGTTAATTTTTGAGTTATTAATCAATTAAAAAGTTGTTGGCTTTTTAATTAAAACATTTATCGCTCAAAACTCACAATTAGCACAAATTTTAGGCTTCTATTATTGAGTATTGAGTGATTAATGAACTCAGAAAACATTTATTATTTAATTCTGAACTCAACTCAAAACTAAAAACTATTCGTTCTCAGCCGTTTTGGGTAATTTAAAGATAAAAATTAAGATTGAGAAATTAGGAATCTGCACCGATTAACTATCAAATGTGAAAATTACGCCAAAATATGAGGCTGCGAACCACCACCTCGAATAGTTCCGAGGTTGTGATTTAGCCGAGTTCACTCGCCCACCACTTGTAGCTTTCGCCGCGAAATCTGCAGGATCTCGCCCGCGCGATCGAAATTTCATTGCCAGAAACTTTACAGCCTGCAGATTTGCGCGCGCCGTCTGGGGCGAGAGTACCTCAGTCGTTCCACTCACCACGCGGCGGGACTGGGGGGTTGCGGCGTAAACTCAGAGCCAGCTCGTCTTCGCGGCGCTCGCCTCTGAGCCACTGCTTGATTGCTGTTTCAATGACTTTGCTGGGGTCATTCGTCAAGTGCTTAATTTGGTCTAGCAGTTCAGGATCGATATGGATGGACAGTTCGACTTTTTCTGACGAACTGTGGGATGGTATTCTTGATTCGCTCATAGTTAAAAAATCCTAGTTTTAATTCTTAAGTTTCAATTCTTTTGATGACAACCGACTGGACTAGATATTGGCAGTCCCTGATTTGCACCCAACCTTTCCTCAACCGCTTAACCGCTTTCTGTACAATGAGAGAGAGAAAAGTTTTTTCCTTTTGGGTGTCCGGCCTCGATCGGACACTTGAAAGGCTAATAACTGATACTCTTGAGGTTTGCCTCAGTTGTGGTTTCATCTCAATCCCCAGTAAGAGGTTGAAGTAAGCACTCTACTCTTGCTTGTGTAATCATACAACAAAAAGTATCCTTTGCCGATTAGCTCTTCGATAAAAAACATGACTAACGTCCCTGTATCTCGCATTCGTAATTTTTCGATTATTGCTCACATCGACCACGGAAAATCGACCTTGGCCGATCGCCTGTTGCAGGCGACTGGGACTGTGCAGGCACGGGAGATGAAGGAGCAGTTTTTAGACAATATGGATCTCGAACGCGAACGTGGCATTACGATCAAGCTGCAAGCGGCTCGGATGAATTATACTGCCAAGGACGGTCAGGAGTACGTGCTGAATCTGATCGACACTCCGGGACACGTGGACTTTTCTTACGAGGTGTCGCGATCGCTCGCTGCTTGCGAAGGGGCGCTGCTGGTGGTAGACGCATCTCAAGGCGTGGAAGCACAAACCCTGGCAAATGTCTACCTTGCCTTGGGGAACAATCTGGAAATTATTCCAGTTTTAAATAAAATTGACCTGCCGGGGGCAGAACCGGAACGGGTAAAAGGGGAAATTGAAGAAATTATCGGTCTGGACTGTAGCGGGGCGATTGAGGCTTCGGCTAAGGAAGGAATTGGTATAGATGAGATTTTGGAGTCGATCGTCGAATTGGTGCCGCCGCCGCAGGATACTGTTGACAAACCGCTGCGGGCGCTAATTTTTGACAGTTATTACGACGCTTATCGCGGGGTAATTGTGTATTTCCGGGTGATGGACGGAAGTGTCAAAAAGGGCGATCGAGTTTTGTTGATGGTTTCGGGTAAGGAATATGTCATCGATGAATTGGGCATCCTTTCACCGACTCAAGTTCAAGTAGATGAACTGCACGCCGGGGAAGTTGGTTATCTGGGCGCGGCAATTAAAGCCGTAGCTGATGCTCGCGTCGGCGATACGATTACTTTGGTCAAAAAGCCTGCACCGGAGCCTTGGCCGGGTTATACAGAGGCAAAGCCGATGGTTTTTTGCGGCTTGTTCCCGATCGATGCTGACCAATTTCCAGATTTGCGGGAAGCTTTAGAAAAACTCGAACTCAACGATGCGGCGCTTTCTTACGAACCGGAAACTTCGAGTGCGATGGGATTTGGTTTCCGCTGCGGTTTCTTGGGTTTGCTGCACATGGAAATTGTGCAAGAAAGACTGGAGAGAGAATACAATTTGGATTTGATTGTTACGGCTCCTTCTGTGGTTTATCAAATCACAACAATTAAAGGGGAAGTGTTAACAATTGACAATCCTAGCCACTTGCCAGATCCTCAGTATCGCGAGAAAATTGAGGAACCTTATGTGCGGGTAGAAATGCTGTCGCCGGAAACTTATGTAGGCGCGCTGATGGAACTGTCTCAAAGTCGGCGGGGGATTTTTATGGATATGAAGTATCTCAGTCAAGGCAGAACTACGCTGGTTTACGAGTTGCCTTTGGCGGAGGTGGTGACGGACTTTTTTGACCAGATGAAATCGCGATCGCGCGGTTATGCGAGCATGGAGTATCACCTCATCGGTTATCGCGAAAATCCGTTGGTGAAAATGGACATTTTAATTAATGGCGATCCGGTTGATGCTTTGGCGATGATCGTACACCGGGATAAGGCTTATAATGTGGGCCGCGGATTGACTGAAAAACTCAAGGAGTTGATTCCTCGTCATCAATTTAAGGTTCCCATTCAAGCAACAATTGGCGCGAAGGTGATTGCTTCGGAACACATTCCGGCTTTGCGGAAGGATGTGTTGGCGAAGTGTTACGGTGGCGATATTTCGCGGAAGAAGAAGTTGCTGCAAAAGCAGGCGAAGGGTAAGAAGCGGATGAAGTCTGTGGGTACTGTGGATGTGCCGCAGGAGGCTTTTATGGCTGTGCTGAAGCTCGATCGAGATTCGTAATCTGTGTGTAGGGATTTTGTTGGGAACAGGCAAGATGCCTGTTCCACCTGGGTAATAATTATCGATTAATAGTTAGTATTGATTATGAAAGCCAATTAATTTATATCAAATATATTCTCACCCATGCTGAGTATGATAAGGAGAAATGGAAAAATGACCCTTACTTTTAATCCAGATAAATACAAAGAGTTATTGTCTCTGTATCAGCCGAAAATAATTAGAAATGAAGCGGATAATGAGAAGGCTCTGGCTATTGTGGAAGAGTTAATGCACCAGCGCGATCGCACTCCTGAAGAAGACGAGTTATATGAATTGCTGATTGCATTAATTGAAAAATTTGAGCAAGAATACTATGCACCGGGAGCCACAGCTACTCCTAATTCAATATTGCTGTTTTTGATGGAACAAAGAGAGTTACAACCTGCTGACTTAGTGGGAGTTATGGGGTCTGAAAAAAGAGTGTATGAAGTGGTTAATGGGGAGCGAGATATTGGTCAAGAGCTGGCGTTGATTTTGGGAAGTTTTTTTCATGTATAGCCGAGTTTGTTCTGTAATTAAGGGAAGTAAGATTAAGGGCGATTCCCTACGGAATAGCTACGCTCGCGCACACTTTTGGAGATGAAGGGCGATCGCACTTTTGGAGATGAAGGGCGATCGTACTTAATTAACAAATAGCCGAAGCAGGCGCAATTTCGCGGAGTGGCATCAGGAATTCTTGCTTTTCTTCACGGGTGATATAGCCGCCATTGAGAGCCATTTCTATGAGTTGTTCGACAAATCCCTTTAACTCTGTTATAACTTGAGTTTTATTCAGTTCAAAGTGTTGATTTCTGGATTTTAGGGTAAACTGGTTTGGAGATAAATATCCAAATTCTTTGAAATTACAGCTAATTTTATCGTTGGTTAATGGCTGCAATTCAAGAGTAAGGCACACACTTTCAACAAATTCTATTTTGATTGGTTTCCCTTGGGATAACTCACTAATTTTTTTGGGGAGTTCATCTTCTAGGAGCATACAGATATCGGGGTCTAAAAAAACTTTTAGTTTTTCTTCACCAATTTCTATTGATACTGGGCGATCGCATTCAAAGCAAAATAGTTTCAGCCCTAATTCAAAATGCGAAAGTTCTCCTAATGAGTCATCTGGTGCGTCAGCATATTGTTCGCCAGTAGGTTCTTCTAGGTGGATTGTAAAATTGATATAGTTATTCATCTCGATCGCTCCTCTATGGTATAATCTAAAAAATAGTAATATTTTCAGGAACCTGCGAGGTGTGAACCTGATGGAAAAAACCTACAATTTTTCTGGGCTAAATGATACTTTCTCATACCCCATTTGGGAAACAGCAGAGATAGAAGTAACTTTTTTAGAGCTGGCAGAACAATGGCGGCGCGAAACAGGTATGATGTCCTTAGTTACTAAAATGTCAATGCACCCAGCATACCAAAGAATTATCGGTATGGGTCAAGCTGTTGTTCCCCTGATTCTGCGAGAATTAGAGCAAGAACCGGATCATTGGTTTTGGGCATTGCAAGCGATTACAGGTGCTAATCCTGTTGAATCAGAACAGCGTGGCAGGCTCAAACAAATGGCAGAGGCGTGGATACAGTGGGGCAGAGAAAATGGCTATAGATGGCAAGCTGGAACAGTATAAAGAAGATGAATTTCCTCACCTAGCTGCTACGGGGTATCGCATCACTAGCCCAGCAACACGCGCTTACAATTGTTTTGCTTGGGCTGCTGGTGAAGATGACCGTTGGTGGAATCCTCTAGAACCAAACAGTCCCTATTATTGGCCTGATGGTGTTCCTGCAGAGTTAACGATCGCTGCTTTTATTCAAGCTTATCAAACGGTGGGATTCCAACCTTGTGAAAGTTCTGATTTTGAATCGGGTTTTGAGAAGATAGCAATATATGCTACTCCTGACGGGGAACCAACCCACGCGGCCCGACAATTAACTAATGGCAAGTGGACGAGTAAATTGGGTCGTTGGGAAGATATTGAGCATGAACTAGACGGGTTGACAAGTGAGATGTACGGTTCTGTGAAGCAAATTTTAAAACGATCGATTGAATAAAAGAGTTTATTAGCTGGATGTATTTTTAAGGCAAAAGCGATCGCACTTTTGGACATGAAGGGCGATCGCACTTGACCAAAGAAATTGATTGAGATCAACTAAAATCTAGTTTAATAGTCCTGGACGATGGGGGCCCAGAAACCGGGTTTTTTTACGAAATACTTGGTTACACACCGTAAATTCGGTAAAAAACCCGGTTTCTTTGAGTGAGATTAAGGGCGATCGCTCTTTTGGAGATTAAGGGCGATCGCTCTTTTGGAGATTAAGGGCGATCACTCTTTTGGAGATTAAGGGCGATCGCAGTTATCGCTCTCCGAGAATTGCTCTTTCCTTATACCGCTCAAGCCTCAGAAAGACTAGGCAATATGACAGCAGTTTGAGCAACGATTTTGTCGAAAACTGTTTTTTGTGATAAGCTGTCCTTCGAGCAAATCTTGACTTTTTCTAGTAAAGATGAATAATCCTCTTCGGAAGTTATTGGACTAGCCATTCCTTTGAGCTTGGCTTCATAGAACTGGCAAGCTGTATAGCCTACTAGATTGAATACGAATACATTAGTGGAAGCGCTAATTGTCCAGTTAGCAATTGGAGTATGTTTGAACAAAAATCCTAGACCTAGTTGGGTAGCTTCTGTACCACTAAGAGCGAGACTAAAACTTCCTAAAAGTTCTGTTTGACGTGCTGGATCGTCGATATCGTCAAATCCATACACAACTGAAATCTGATAGCAAAGTTCTACCAATAGTAAGCTGCTATTATAAAAATCAACTAATGCTGTAGCTGGTGCAGCTAAACCACCACTTATTATCGTGGCTCCCACACCCAATGCTGCTACCGCTGTTGAAAAAATTGCTTTTTCCTGAATGAGACGATTGGCAATCTGGCTAGGTTTTTCGCTAGGATAAACTGCTTTTAGCTTTTTAACAGTATCCTTAGC
Source organism: Microcoleus sp. SVA1B4 (assembly GCF_036700545.1). Lineage (NCBI taxonomy): Bacteria > Bacillati > Cyanobacteriota > Cyanophyceae > Oscillatoriales > Microcoleaceae > Microcoleus > Microcoleus sp. SVA1B4. The sequence goes on along the minus strand of NZ_JAUBPB010000036.1, from coordinate 55,919 downwards.
TTTATCCAGGTCAACGCCTTGGGTAAGATTATAGAATAGGCGATCGCGCCAAGTTGTATCCCATAAAGTCATTATTGTATTCCTGAGAGAGGCTGGTATCTTACCTACTCCCTTAGTTGCTTCATTAAGCAAATCAGATACCTTTTTAGTTGTATCTCCTACCCCTCCTCCTACAGTTTGAGTCCCTTTTTCTATTGTTATTTGACAATCTTTCAAGAAGCTCTTTAATATTTCAATGTCTTTGGCTGATTTTTTGTCAAGAGCTTTTTTAGCGTCGATCACAAAATTCAGCAAGCCCATGATACTTTCTGCCGCCGATTGATTGGGTGTTGAAGCTTTATCTACTTTTCCGCCCCTGATACTTTCTGCCGCCGGTTGATTGGGTGTTGGAGCTTTATCTACTTTTTCGCCCAGATTTGATGGGTTCTCATCTAGCTTACAGAACTTTATCTTTGGTTCAAATCCCAAGGCAGTGTGAACTTTATTAACAATCAAATTCCACTCTTCATCGTTGGGTTCTTGATAACCTTGAAGAGTCACCTCCCTTCCTTTGACTGTTGCAGAAATCGAACCGCCTGTATAAGCCCATCGGGGATAAAGGGCTATGTGTATCTTCGATACATATTGTTGATCTGAATTCATTGCTAAAAATCCTTGACGATGAATATCTGTTTCTTAGGAAATATAGGCAATTAATGCTAATAATTGACAAGGAAAGTTATCTGACGGATTCAATAGCCCTCCTCGGTTTGACTTTTTCCTCAGTTTAGTGAGATCGCTTTAAGCAGAGCTAGGCGCTTTGGGGGATGAGGAGGCGATAAACGGTTACGCAACACTTCTGGGGTATCATCAGTACGCCCCTCTTTGATAGCCCGTTTTTTCAGTCGTTCGACTAAAACGTTCTCCGGCACCTCAAAACTAATCACACAGTTAAGCGAGAAATTTACCAAAGTTCAGCCCTACTCCCCTGTCGGATCGCTAACTGTAGTCAGTAATAGCTCAAAAGCCCTCCCACCAACTCTTTGACTTATAACTTGAATCATTTGCGCTTTAGCCTTCACTTATCATACGCTAGCTGAGTCTGTTAATAAACTGACATTCATCAGGAATTATGTTAGAATTCCATCAGGAAATTTAGAGACACCCATCTATGGCATCCACAAACGATCGCTTCGTCGAAGCAGAAAGCCGCTGGGACTTAAAAACTCTGTACTCGGACTTGGCCGCCGTTAAGGGAAAACCTCTCACCCCCGTAGAAAAGCTGCATCTGCGGGGGTTGCTTTGTGGCTACAGTCCCGCTGAAATCGCCGAAAAGCTGCAAAAAAATCCCAAGGGTGTTGAAACTGACCTGTGTGCCACTATTTATAAATACGTTAAAGCCTTTCTGGGTAAAGGCATTGAAAAGATAGAAAACTGGAGAAATATTGCTGAATGGCTTGAGGATGCTGGATATAAAACTAAGCCACCTGCTAAATTCCCTATTCAAGACGGTTTATCTGAAAATAGTAAAGTCAATGTAACTAATATAACTTTTGAGAATAATCAAATAAAAATTGGTGTATACCTACAAATAACTGTACCGCTACCTTCAGAACTCTCAATACAAAATCTAGACATCAACGATAACAACGCTAACTAAAATTTGGCCACAATTCAACAGATTGGTAGGGTGAAGCGACTCAAATCAGGAAGCGCGATCGCACCTTTACCCGATCGCGCGGGGCGATCGCACTTCTCTTGTGCTAGGATTCAATGAGAGCATTAGTGACTAACAAAAATGGCAACAATTACTCTTCAAATTCCCCACGAACTGGCTCAACGTCTAGAACCTCTGCAAAATCGCTTGCCCGAACAGCTTTGGCAACTTCTAGAACTCACTAAAAAGCCCGCAACTCTTTGAGATTTTGGCGATCGATTATGACCATCAAAGAACAACTTCTCCAAACCATTGAAACACTGCCTGATGACTTGCTAGCACAAACCCTACAATTCATCCAAACCCTTCAGAATCCCATTCACAAAACTCCAGGAATTTGTGGCGGTGCAGCGCGAATTCGCGATACCCGCATTCCCGTCTGGACGATTATCGCCTACCAACAACAGGGCGCAACTGAATCCGAACTTCTCTATAATTATCCAGGACTCACCCTTCAAGATTTGCAAGCGGTTGCGAACTACTACCAACACAACCGAGAAGAAATCGAGCTGTGGCTTGCTGAAAATGAGTAACTAAAAATGCTAAAGTTTTACTCGAATGAAAACTTTCCGATCGCAATGGTTGATTTACTGCGAGCGCGTGGCTATGATGTTTTGACATCCTAGGGCGCCGGACAAGCCAATCAAAAAATTCCCGATGATGAAGTCTTGATGTACGCGACAAATGCAGGGCGAGTAGTCATTACAGAAAATCGTCAAGATTTCATCAATCTCCATTCTACAACCTCAAATCATGCAGGAATTGTAATTTGTAAAGCGGATCGAGACTATGCAGGCAAAGTGCAGGTACTTCATGAATTTTTCACCCAAGATACACAGCCAATGGATAATCGTCTGCTTCGGGTGATGAAACAGAATCTTAAAGGTAGTCAACAGACATTTATACTTCAGGAATACCCAAAGTCTTCTTAAAAATAATCGTGACTTTAACTGCTGCTGAGATTCCACCGCGATCGGATAGCGATACTGTATAATTCTAATTACCGTCGTCGCAGTTAGTTCATCGCGACTAAGGCCAAATAAACCGGGTTTCTCGGAAAAATATTTGCTTGCTCAACTTTATCTACGAATAAACCAGGTTTCTAGCCTCTGACCAAGAATTTCAAAGGTGGTACCCGCCACGTGATTTATCCGTGGAATCAATCCAAAATCTAAAATCTAAAATCAGAAGAGCCCCCGCATTTATCTCGCGCAAGTCAATCTAAAATCTAAAATCTAAAATCTAAAATCGATTGACGCGCGTCAGCCCTGTTTACATAAACTGGATTAACCTATTCTCAAACAAGCCCGTGAAGCGTAGCCATAGCTGGAATCAGCCTTTTCTTAGATAACTCAAGACAGAAGCGATCGCCTCACCAATCACCACAAACAAACAATTAATACCTATTAACTCAAAAGTGAATTATTGTCAACAGTATTTTTGCGAAAATATTGAAGCTTCACTAAAAATTGCTAGCTGACATTTGCGAATTATAGCACTTTGTTCAAAGTATTGGCAAATGCTAAGTTAATTAAAGATTTAATAAAGGTGACGCATAAGTGTTTACATCGTCGATCGCAATTTTGTTATTCTATTAGTAAGTTTCATTCGAGCGACTGAATTTTTGTACTCCAGTCCTACCCCTAAACAGAACGGCAGTTTCCACAATGAGAATTTTAGTCACAGGCGGCGCGGGTTTCCTCGGTTCCCACCTAATCGATCGCTTAATGGCCCAAGGACATGAGGTAGTCTGCCTGGATAATTTCTACACCGGGACTAAACGCAATATCCTCAAATGGCTGGACAACCCGTATTTTGAGCTGATCCGCCACGACATCACGGAACCGATTCGGTTAGAGGTAGATCAGATTTACCATCTGGCTTGTCCCGCTTCCCCTATACACTATCAGTACAACCCTGTCAAGACAATTAAAACAAACGTCATCGGCACGATGAATATGTTGGGATTGGCTAAACGGGTAAAAGCAAGATTCTTTCTCGCTTCCACTTCCGAAGTGTACGGAGATCCTGACGTACATCCGCAAACAGAAGATTATCGCGGCAACGTTAATTGTATCGGGATTAGATCGTGTTACGACGAAGGGAAGCGAGTAGCTGAAACCTTATCTTTTGATTACCACCGTCAAAATGGTGTAGACATTCGAGTTGTGCGAATTTTTAACAGTTTGACAGGCGATCAAAAAGTTCTCTATTACAAAGGAGATCGACTTTATTACGAAACATTTGAGGAATGCTACAGCCGGATCGGAGGTGACATATCAAATGTTTCAGTTCCTTGCTTTGACGAACAGGGAAAAATGCGCTTAAAACCAATCTCGGCAATTTGGAAACACAAAGTGACGAAGAAAGGGTATAAAATTGCAACAACCTGGGGCAAACAAGTAAAAATTACTGAAGACCACAGTTTGTTTACTCGCGACAGCCAAGGGTTGCCTCAAGCCGTATTTGGCAAAGACTTAAAGGTTGGGGATGATGTAGCTGTTCCCAGTTACATTCCTTTTATAGATCGTCCCTTGGAACCTTTTTACATCAGCGATAAAGTTAATGCACCAGGGCTGTGGGTAATCAGCGAGGATGCGATCGCATACTTAGAAAAATTCCGAGAGCAGATATATGGATATTTCGCTCGAAAAGGAATCAGCAATCGCCAATACTTCAGCACCATCAAAAAATACGAAGCCGGCAACAAAATTCCCTGGCAACTTTGGCAAGAATTGGGATTACCTTTGACACAAAAAGACAAAATATCTGGCTATCAATCCGTCAAAGCAATCAACAATTACATCAAAAATGTCAGTGATTTCCTGTGGTTTTTGGGATTTTACTTAGCAGAAGGCTGTTTGGTTCATACAGAAAAAGACCGCCAGCTCGTATTTAGCTCAAATGTCAAATATCTGGAAAAGCTGATCCGGGTGACGCGAGAGTTATTTGGCTGCGAGTGTGAAATCAGATTTGACAAAGAGGAGAAAAGAGCGCCATCCGTTAACGTCAGGTCAAAAATAATTGTCGATCTAGTTGTCAATATTTTGGGGTTTGGCAAAGAATTAAGCACCAAAAAAGATATACCCAATTGGATTTTGCAACTTCCCAAAGAACAGTTAGTTCACTTTTTACACGGTTTCTGGGAAGGCGACGGGAATCACGACGCGAAAACAACGGGTTCGCTGCTAGTGTTTAACAGTTCCAGCCAAAAAATTATTGAAAAACTGGTGCTAATTCTAGCTAAATTCGGGATAGTTGGAAGTGTGTCGGAATTCGAGACAACAGTGCGAAAAGGAGACAGCAAAAAATACAAGTCTTACCGGATAACGGTTCAAGGGTTGGACGAGTACAGCATTCTCAATCTGGCTAATGCTAAACAAAAACTGCAAGCTCAAATCACAGGGGATTTAGCTTGGGCAAAAGTTAAAGCCATAGAAGAGTTTGAAATCGATGAGGATGTATACGACTTTTCTGTTCCCGACGGAGAGAATTTTGTAGGCGGTACTTACTGCGTTTGCTGTCATAATACCTATGGCCCCCGGATGTTGGAAAATGACGGCAGAGTAGTCAGCAATTTTATTGCTCAAGCTTTGCGGAATCAACCGCTGACAGTATACGGCGACGGTTCCCAAACACGTAGTTTTTGCTACGTTTCTGATTTGGTGGAAGGATTTATTCGTTTGATGAATAGCGACAAAATCGGGCCGATGAATTTGGGGAATCCCGGCGAATACACTATATTGGAACTGGCACAAAAAATTCAAAACACGATTAATCCAGGGGCAGAAATTATCTTTAAACCGCTGCCGGAAGACGATCCAAAACAGCGACAACCGGATATTACTCGTGCTAAAACTTGGTTGGGGTGGGAGCCAACTGTGCCGCTGGATCAAGGTTTAGAGTTGACTATAAAGGATTTTCGCGATCGCATCGAGGGAAACCAAAAGTAGAGAGTGGGGATTTGTAGGGGCAAAACCCCTGTGGTTGGCCCTGAAATTGGTAGGGGCAAACCCCCCGTGGTTGCCCTCTAGGGGTAGGCACGGGGAGTAGGGGTAGCACTACCCCTACAAGCTGTTTTTTCCTTCTCTCCTAGATAACTAAAGCCTTCTCCCTTCTTCCTTCTTGTTTCAACATCCCATCTAATTTATTTACTAGCTTTGAGGAGATTTCTATGCAGGTTTGTGTCATCGGTACAGGATATGTTGGCTTAGTCACCGGCACTTGTTTGGCCCACATCGGCCACCACGTGATTTGCGTAGACAACAACGAAGAAAAAGTTAAATTAATGAAGTCGGGACAGTCGCCTATTTTTGAACCTGGACTGTCTGAATTAATGTCCTCTGCATCTGCATCTGGCAATCTAGAATTTACTTCGGATTTAGCAGCGGGAGTGTCTCACGGGGATATTTTGTTTATTGCGGTGGGGACGCCTCCTTTGCCTACTGGGGAAAGCGATACTCGCTACGTGGAAGCGGTTGCTCGGGGAATAGGAGCTCACCTCGATGGCGATTACAAAGTCATTGTTAATAAATCTACTGTGCCCATCGGTTCCGGGGACTGGGTGCGAAGAATTGTACTAGACGGTTTAGCAGAACGTCAAAAACCTCACAGCGGTGATGAGGTTACTGGTGAGGAAGTAGCCGCAAACAAAGGTGTTCAATTTGATGTGGTTAGCAACCCGGAGTTTTTGCGGGAGGGCTGTGCTGTTTTTGATACTTTTAATCCCGATCGCATTGTTCTCGGTAGCAACTCTCGGCGGGCTATGGATATGATGCTACAGTTATATCGGCCGATTGTCGATCGCAAGTTTGCAGAAAATCAGTCTTTGCCGGAAGTTCCTGTGGTGATGACTGATATCAGTTCAGCGGAGATGATTAAGTACGCAGCTAATGCTTTTTTGGCTACGAAGATTAGCTTTATTAATGAAGTTGCTAATATTTGCGATCGTGTCGGTGCAGATGTTAGTCAAGTGTCCCGAGGTATCGGTTTAGATTCACGGATTGGCAACAAGTTTCTGCAAGCTGGCATTGGTTGGGGCGGTTCCTGTTTCCCCAAAGATGTCTCGGCTTTAGTTCACACTGCTGACGATTACGGCTACGAGGCGCATTTGCTGAAAGCGGCAGTGGAAGTTAACCAACGCCAGCGGTTCATTGCTATTGAAAAGTTACAGCACGTTTTGAAGATTCTCAAAGGTAAAACTGTCGGACTTTTGGGTTTGACTTTCAAGCCGGATACTGACGATTTGCGGGATGCCCCAGCGCTGATTTTAATCGAGAATTTGAATCGGTTGGGAGCGAAAGTTAAAGCTTACGATCCGATTGTTTCTCAAACTGGGATGCGTCACGGTTTGTCGGGAGTTTTGGTAGAAACTGACCCGGAAAGGTTGGCCGACGGTTGCGATGCTTTGGTGTTGGTGACTGACTGGGAACAGTTTCGCAATTTAGATTACGATAAAATGGCGAAGTTGATGAATCATCCGGTGATGATTGATGGCCGCAATTTCTTAGACAAGAAGGCTTTAGAAGCGGCTGGTTTCCAATATGTGGGGATTGGAAGGTAAAGAAGAGTTTTGATCGGAACCTCTATCCCGTAGGGTGCGCCGAAGCGCACCTTACATTTACAGCATATTCGGTGGTTGATGAAGTACAGTAGCCACTATATTTATGTTGTGTGATTTTAATATGTAGGGTGCGGATCTGCGACCTTTTAAATAGAAATTGCAGATTGATGGGTGGCGACGCACCGATGCTTACTACAAGATAGTGTGTACTACATATACATGGAATATGCTGTATCTTGCTGGTGGCCAACAATTGCCGATTTATCCGCCCCGCCTGCTTTAAAACTTTTCCATCAATGTTTTTTCTTGAGCGTAAACATTTCGTAGTTGTTGCAGCGCTGAGGCAGAAATTACCGATTTAACTGTAGCTACTAATTTACCCCATTCAAGCAAGCTGTCAACTGAAACAGCCGCTTTGAAGTTGTACGTATAGAATTTAGTCCAAAATTCTGGTGCTTGTGTCCGTTTCCAGCGTTTGTACCAGGCGACAAAATCTTGAGCACAGGGCGGTTTTACTTCTAAGATTGGGGGGAAATCGGCGTAGCTGACAAATCGACTCAGGCCTTTGGCATGAACGTACACCACGTTGTGGCAGCAATCGATCCGGTATATCTGTTCCGGTGATATGTTGAACAGGAGTGCTACTGTTTCTTCGGTGACAAATCTCGATCGCGGATTGACGATCGACGATTTGTGAATAATTTTTGAGGCGCTGATAGTTGACGATCTTAACTGATTTTCTGATATCATTGTAGTTGCATCTGGTGGTGGTAGCTAAATCTATCTCTGCTAAGTGCGATCGACAGAAATTATCTGTCGGGATTAATTTTAACTGGCGATCGTCTTTAGTTTCGTTGACTCCGCCGCAAAACGGAGACAAGCCCCGACTTCTGCCATGAGAGGCGCAAAATTTTCGACCAACGTTCAAGCTCCCAGATTCATCTTTAGAGTCAATCTAAAATCTAAAATCTAAAATCTAAAATCTAAAATCGAATGACCGGGGGCGATCGCTTTTTGATATATTATACTAAATCCAAAATTTTGTAAATAGTGAATATGAGCAAAGGCTTAGTAAGGTTGCGGGTTCGAGAGTTGGCGGCCCAGAAGGGATGGACGCTCAAAGAGGTTGCGGAGCGATCGGGCGTGGGCTACAGTACGATTAGCAATTATGCCCGTTCTCAGGGTATGGCAATGGTTGACTTTGCAGCAGTTCACAAGCTGGCTCAAACTTTTGATGTGATGATTGAGGATTTCGTGGTAATCCTAGAAAAATAGTAGAAGGTTTTGCTTAAATTATAATGTGGTAGCGATCGACTTTTGATGCGATCATCGAAGTTTTGATGTAATGATTTCAGCAATTGTCGATCGCCCGCAACCAAACTCGATCGCCTATCATTAAAGTAACTCGCTTGCAGCAGCGCGTCAGGAGAACCAAACTGTTTGCTATTATGCAAAGACCAGGAGTTCAACAGCTTGCAGACATTCAGTGCGAAATCCTAAAAACAGTCCAGAACCAACAAATTCGGGAATATCAATTTCCCAGCGACAGTGCGAACTGCCGACAAAGTTTTGGATGTCCGTACAGGAATCCAAACAACAGCAGTCGCCGAAGTGCACGGGCGGCAAACTTGACTCATTTATCAAAGCTGGTGTGCTGCTGAAAAATTGATTTGCACATTTAGAGCAAAATTTCAGCTAAACTCAAAAATACACCCCACAACTAGGAGAACTCACAGTGGAAGTTCTAGACATCAAACACAATATCGAAACATTGTCCGATCGACTGGGTACAACCCAGGACTATCTTTGACATCCCCGCACTCACAGCCAAAATTCAAGACTTAGAGCAAATCTGCGCCCAACCAGCATTTTGGGACGACCAAGATAGAGCTCAAGAAACCCTCCAAGAACTTAATGACTTCAAATCTCATTTAGACCAATATCGCGGCTGGCAAACGAGCTTGGAAGACGCTAGAGCTATTTTAGAACTGCTGGAGTTAGAAGCCGACGAGTCCCTGTTCCAAGAAGCCTCATCGAGTCTTTCTCAGTTGACCCGCGAACTCGACCAGTGGGAACTGCAACAATTACTATCGGGGCCCTACGATGAAGGCGGCGCCGTTTTGACAATTAACGCCGGGGCCGGCGGTACAGATGCTCAAGATTGGGCGGAAATGCTGCTGCGGATGTACACCCGCTGGGGGGAAAGTCAAGGTTACAAAGTACATTTAATGGAAATTTCCGAGGGAGAGGAAGCAGGTGTTAAATCGGCTTCTTTGGAAATTGTCGGCCGCTACGCTTACGGTTATATGCGATCGGAAAAAGGCACTCACCGCTTGGTCAGAATTTCGCCTTTTAATGCTAACGACAAGCGTCAAACCAGTTTTGCAGGCGTCGAAGTGATGCCAATTCTCGATCGATCCGTCAAGTTAGACATTCCAGAAAAAGATTTGGAAATCACGACTTCCCGCGCTGGCGGCAAGGGCGGGCAAAATGTTAACAAGGTAGAAACCGCAGTCCGCATCGTTCACATTCCTACCGGTTTGGCCGTCCGTTGCACTGAAGAACGCAGTCAGTTGCAAAATAAGGAAAAAGCTTTGGCATTACTCAAGGCTAGGCTGTTGGTGATTGCTAAGGAACAGCGGGCTTCGGAAATTGCCGAGATTCGCGGCGATATGGTGGAGGCAGCTTGGGGCAACCAAATTCGCAATTATGTTTTTCACCCATACCAAATGGTCAAGGATTTGCGTACTGGAGTGGAAACAACCGCCATCGCAGATGTAATGAACGGCGAATTAGACCCGTTTATTCAAGCTTACCTGCGGCAGGAAAATCAGTTGGTCAGTAGTCAGTAGTCAGTTGACAGTTGACAGTTGACAGTTGACAGTTGACAGTTGTTAATGAGGACTTCAGTCCGCAAAAAAGAAGATCCCGTCCGAAAATTTGCTTAAAAGGACTTTTGCAAGAAGTCTAAGGACTGAAGTCCTCACTACGAACCAATTTTCTGGTATGATTTTGGGGTTTTGACCGATCGCCCGACCTTCAACAGGTCGCGCGGTCAAAAACCTTGATATGATAAAACTTGATCTGACAAACACTAAGGAGAAATAATGACCCAAGTTGTAATAGGCGAAAATGAAGGGATTGAGTCAGCCCTACGACGGTTTAAGCGACAAGTTTCCAAAGCGGGCATTTTCCCCGACATGAGAAAGCACCGCCACTTTGAAACCCCGTTGGAAAAGCAGAAGCGCAAAGCTATTGCCAGAAGGACTAAGAGACGCTTCCACCGCAACAACAAACCCTAGAATTATTAGCACTAAATTGATTCGGCAGATATAATGCCTTGCGATTCTAGTACCGCAGCGACTCGGAGAATCACCGCTTCGCTGTAGGGAGCACCAATAATTTGTACCCCCAAGGGCAAAGCGCCGGGCCGCTGTACGGGCACGCAAAGAACGGGCAAGCCAATAAATGATAGGGGTTGGGTGAACAGTCCGAGATTGGGACGCACTAAGATTTCTTGTCTGGCTATTACCATTTTCTCGACGCCAATTTCAGGGGCTGCTATCGGGGTGGCGGGTGCGAGGATGATGTCTGTTTGTTGGAATATTTCGCGAATTCGAGATCGGTACCACTGTCTGAATCTCTGCGCTTGCAAGTACCAAGTCGCAGGGATCAGGGTTCCCGCTAAAAAACGATCGCGCGTGGCAGGATCGAAGTCTTGAGGGCGCGATCGCAAATTGTCTAAATGCAAGTTTCCGCCCTCGCAGGCGGTAATGATAAATGCCGCAGCCCTGGCGCGATCGGATTCCGGTATGCTGACAGTTGCAAGCCCCCCTATTTTTGGGGGGTTTGTTGTTTTTTGTGTGTCAATACCACAATTCAAGACATTTGTCAAGGCTTTAGCAACTATTTCTACAGCATCCATTGCTTCCGGTTCGGCCCCTGTGGCGAAATACCCGTCAGCAACAGCAATTCGCAATCCTTCGATACCTTGATTTAACTGCGGCGAACAAAGTTCTGGCGGGCGTTGAGTGCAAACTGGGTCACGAGAATCAGGGCCTTGCAGGATATCGTACAGCAGCGCCATATCTCTGATCGATCGCCCAAACGGCCCCACACAATCCAAACTACCCGAAAATAAATAAGCGCCAGCCCTTGACAAACGGCCGTAAGTAGGCTTAAACCCAAAGACACCGCACAAAGCAGCCGGTACGCGGATGGAACCGTTAGTATCAGAACCGAGAGTGACGGGTACAAAACCGGCGGCGACTGCTGCTGCTGAACCGCCACTGGAACCGCCGGCGATTCGCGTCGTATCGCGGGGATTGCGAGTCGGCCCGTAGTGGCTGTTTTCCGTGACGAAACCGTAGGCGTACTCATCCATGTTGAGAGTACCCACGAGCACAGCCCCGGCTTGTTTGAGTCGGGCGACCACCGCCGCGTCCTGGGTAGCGGTCGGATTGTCAGCATTGATTTTTGACCCTGCTAGAGTGGTAATTCCGCCGATGTCGAACAGGTTTTTGACAGCGAAGGGAACGCCTGCTAAAGGGCCTGGGTTTTGGTTATTTGCGATCGAATTATCTATATTTTCGGCTGCTGCGAGTGCACTTGATGCAGTGATGGCAGTAAAACAATTAAAAGCTTTATCCTTAACAGCAATCCGTTCCAAAGCAGCACTTACCGCCTCTGTAGCCGTAACTTTACCACATTTAACAGCCGCTGCCGTAGCAACCGCATCCGCCTTATCTAAAAAACATCTGCGTTCATCTGCGTTCATCTGCCCTCATCTGCGGTTAAAAATCTAAGGTTCAAACACTGGCGCAGCTTCGATTGCTTGAGGTAAAGGGAATTCAGTAACGAGTTGGGCGATCGCAGCTATCCTCTCGAAGTTTACCACAACGCCTGGACGATGTTCCGGGTCTAACGGTAAGTTTATCAGTTCAGCCGTGCGATCGACATATTCTTCTATATTTGTCATTAGTCCCTCCCAAAAAAACATCAGCGTTCATCCGCGTACATCTGCCCTCATCTGCGGTTGAAAATCTAAGATTCAGATATAAGTGCGATGATTACTGTATTGTAATCGCGATCGGGCTGTTAGTTATTTTCGAGCAGTTTTTTGTATTCCTCGGATTGTCTGATATCATCTAGAGGCGATATAGGTTCAGTTGGTTGATCGGGACAGAACTCTATACATATATCTATAACAGCTTTCTTATACTTTTGAGCATCGTAATTTTCATAATATGAATTTACTATTCTTGCCTGCACTCTTACTGTTCCTTCCTGCCACCCTCCAAAACCTACTTTGAGAAGTTTACAGCTTACTCCTTTACCTTCCCAGTGAATTTCATTGTTGCACATATAACGTTCGGAATCGAAGGAAATTTTATTTATGTCGGATTTTATATCAGCACGTTCTTCCGAAGTACCACCCCTAACTTTCCAGGGATAAATATTTAAAAATTTCTCCGTAAATTCTTTACTAACTACCTCCTTGAATTTCGCTACTGTAAATGTATTATTGTTATTGAACAACAAAACATCATCATCGCGGTCTAGTGGTTTAAATTTATCATTCATAAAATTTGATGCTGTCATGGATCTTTAAATATCAGGCGTGTAGAAGCAGGAGTTACAAATTTTTTCGTGGCCGTCTCCACCTACGAATACAACTATCTTTACCTTTTTTATGTCTGCTTGCTTAGCAGATTTTATGAACTCACTCCGCTTCGATGTTTGTCTTTAACTCAAACACTGACAGTTTCCCGCAACTTCTCAACTGCAACATCCAGCGGAGGCAAAGCAAAATCCTCAGCATCCATTAATTCCTTAACCTTCTCAAAAATCTCAACCTCCGCCTCTTCCTGATCCGTCAGCTTATCATAAAAACAAGGGTCAGTAAACCACTGCTCAAAAGCAAACCTTAACACCCCATTCGGGTCAAGCATAAACTGCCAATACTTAGAAACGCGGTTATCAATTACTTCAAACAGCGGTGCAGGAGTCTGTATGGGATAATAACTGTAATTATCATCACAAATATAGTACCAAACTATTCCCTGCCACGATCGGATTGCATAAACAACATATTCCTTGCCAACAGTCAACGGCAATTCGACCTTTTTAGTATAACCTCGGGCCGGATCGATATAATTTTCCGGTAGAACTTCCCCAGTATTAGCAATACAGCGAACAATCATAACTTGTATACCTATAAATTCTTAGGGGCTATTTTAGGATATTGTCGTTTAAACTTTAATTCAACTTGTTGCAAAATTTCCCTGTTTTCAAACCAGTGTACTTGTACGGAAGCTCCATTAATTACAAAAGCCTGAATGCTGGTTATTTTGTACCAGTCTTCGGGATTACCTCCATAGAGGGCAACCAGTCTGGAAACATCCCCTAGTATATCGCCAGGCCCACCCTGAATTGCTCTACAATTACCAGCTTTAGCATCTTGCAGGAGCAATTGCTCTAGTAAATTTATCGGACTCTCATCGGGAATAGCACCTTGATTCACAATTTAACAGCTTCAAATATTGTTTGTCCAATACCATAAAAACTCATTTTAGCAGGTGCAGTTTCCGCAAGCAACTTTCCCCGTGAAATCACATACCGAACCGCAGCGCGCCGCCTAATTGCATCATAACAATCCTCAGCATCCAACACAATCAAATTTGCAGGTTTCCCCGCATCTATCCCATAATTATTATCTCCCAGATTGAGAGTTTTAGCACCGTTGACAGTCACCATATTACAACAAAGGGAAATCAGCCTAGATTTCCCTGCACTTGCAATTCTTATCCTCTGCAATCTCAGTGTGTCATCCACTGTTGCAGGCGAGAAAATAAAGGACTCTCAGAATACAGCCAAACCACATCATCAGTCATCTTTCCTCCTTGCGCTTTAGACAATTGTAACCGATGGCCCAAACCTTCCCGTTTCGCCTCCAAGTTAAAAGCTTCATAGCCAAAGTCACCCATCACAGAGCAAAGTTCTGCTACACTTGAACCAGCCCGTTCCAGATGACTTCCTACAACTTCTGTCAACACCGCAGGGCGAAGCTTTTGCAGCGTTTGGGAGAAACCTTTAATCACATTCACCTCAAACCCCTCCACATCAATTTTAATAAAAGTAGCACCAGGAAGATTATCTGGGAGCATTTCATCTCCGCGATACACAGGTACTTGATACTGATTAGAAATCAGACTTCGATCTTTTTCTGGGAGTTGAGCGAAAGTACCCAAACCAGTAACATCTGTAGGCACTGTCAGTGTCAGTTCATTTCGCTCGTTAGAAAGCCCACACTGGTGCAGAAAAACTTTCTGCAATTCATTGTCTGTTACCGCAGCTTTTAATGTTTGAAACGCCAGAGGATTTGGTTCAAAAGAGTGTACGCATCCCGTTGTTCCTGTATGATAAGCAGCCAAAAGAGTAATCATGCCCGTATTTGCCCCCGCATCAATAAAACTGTCCCCAGGCTGTACAGCATTTTGGATGAAAAGTTGCGTGGGCAAGTCATAATAACGGCCTAAAAAATAGCTCATGCGATCGTTCCACTTGGAAAGATCCATCGCCATCCGATAACCGTGGAACTTGCCTCGAATCTCCCGTATAGGAGCATTTTTCCACAAATCATCCCGGTACACCCCTGTGAGTGTCATCAATTTTCCCCATCCAGGGAGTTCCCGGCGCGTATATGGTAAAATCAAAAGAGAATAGAGTGGATAATTCATAATTATTAGACCTCTCCCAAAACTATTAAACACGGTTAAGCAGGTATAATCAGCCTAGTTGATATCCTATCAAAATTCTACGATAAATTTTTCTTAAATCCAGACAATCTCAAATTCCTGATTGTGATTTTTCACAAAATCAAAGGTAAAATGGTCAACCACATTAGTATCGCTCAATTCCAGATTGTAAAAATCAACAAAATCCGCATCAAAATAAGGCCCAGCGTGCCAAGTCCCCACATCTAACTTAATAAAACAATTGCCCGGAATCCGAAAAGCAGCCATATCCTCTAAACTCGGTTTATAGCTATCCCCCGGAGGCGCAACCGCCATCAACCAATCCTTCCCATCCAAAGAACCCAAACACTGAGTACATTGAACGTGCCGCGTAATTTTGCGAAACTTGCGACCTTTATTGTGCAGCCGCATAATGTAAAATCTAGGAATACCATTTTGCAAATTTAACTGAGCATCCTCAGCATCGAAACACTTGCCATCAACAGCCGCAAAGATAACTTGACCGTAACTCCGAAAATTCTCCGGTGTCACCCATTGTGCCAACAATTGCTTAGTCGAAATTGATTCGCTCATAAATTCCAACATCCCCTCTCTGCTTTCCATCAAAAACATTCTAATACAGTAACTCCTGTCTCTTCTCTTCTATTCTCTGTGCCCTCTGTGTCCTCTGCGGTTAATTAAATAAAAAAATCTAGTTCACTTTCTCGATCGCCCAAAACACCCTTACAATAAAAATCAGCACACTGCTGCAAAAAACGAGCCGGAATATCACGCCGAGCACCCCAGTGTAAATGCAAATAAGAAGCGTGTACCCGACAAACTCCCCAACCTTCAGCAACCGCCTCAACTTCCCCCCGCTTCCCATACCTCCAACTGTGATAAACTGGATTACTCGGTTCAACAGTTAAATGCGATCGATGAAACTCATGTCCCCAAACCTCATCAAGAGCAGTTAACACCGAACTATCCCTCACCGCCACAGCTTCTCGGTATCCCAGCGTCAAACGCTTACCCATCGCAGCAGCAGTTTTCAACACTCCCACCCCTGGCCAAGAATTGCCATCGAAGTCTACAATAGAATCGCACAAATACATCAAACCGCCGCACTCCGCATAAGTCGGCATTCCCGAAAAAATCGCACTTCTTACCGCCTCCCGAATTAAAACATTACCGCTCAATTTTTGAGCAAACACTTCGGGAAAACCACCACCAAAATATAACCCTTGCACATTGTCAGGAAAAACCAAGTCATCAAGCGGACTCCAAAATACCAACTGGGCACCCAACTCTTCCAACAAATCAAGATTGTCCTGATAGTAAAAATTAAAAGCCCGATCGCGCGCAACTGCAATCCTCACTCCAAATTGTTTTCCCAAACTGTTGACAACATCATCTTTTTGAGTTATGATTCCCGAAGGGAGACTGTGCGTACCCGAAAGTTGCTCTGACCCCTCACCCCCCTCATTTCGAGTTGCAGCCAACAAAGGCAAAAGTTGCTCCCAGTCAAAACTAACAGCAGCCAAATCAGCCAGTTTATCGATCGCAGCATGAAGATTCGGCAACTCCTCAGCCGGAATCAGCCCCAAATGTCGATCGGGAATAGTAACAGCCTCATCCCTACGCAAAACGCCCAAAATAGGTAAATTGAGCGGTTTGAGAGCATCTTGAAGCAGTTCCAAATGTCGATCGCTCGCCACCCGATTAAGCACCAAACCAGCGAATTTAAGGTCAGGGTTAAAAGAACGAAAACCGTGGGCGATCGCAGCCACAGAACCAGAGAGCCTGCTGCAATCTATCACAAACAATACCGGCAAATTCAGCAAATAAGCAACATGAGCCGTAGAAGCAAAGGAAAAATCATAATTGCCTTCTTCTTTTCGATAATTAATCCGTGTATCCCTGTCAAAATTCGTGTCGTGCCTTCCTGATTCCTGATTTTTTCGACTCACTCCATCAAAGAGTCCCATCACCCCCTCAACTAAGGCATAATCGACATCTTGAATGTGACGAGAAAAACACTTTTTTACATAAGATTCAGACGTTAATACCGGGTCTAAATTCCGACAGGGGCGGCCAGTAACAAAAGCATGAAACATCGGGTCAATGTAATCGGGGCCAACCTTAAAAGACTGAACATTCAAGCCACGGCGGATTAAATAAGCTAAAAGGGCGATCGTTACAGTAGTCTTTCCCGCCCCGCTGCGTTCGCCAGCAATTACTAAAGTCATAGTTCTAATTTATTCACAAAAAATACAGAAAGCAGACAACTGATCAAGTTATGAGTATTGGTCTCGAACTTGTCAACTAATACCTATTTAACGAACCGCGAAGACGCGAATACCGCGAAGGAAGAAGGAGAAGAAGAGAGGTATTTTTGTGGCTTTTTGGAAGTAATTTAACGTTTTGAATCAAAGAATATGATTAATTCAAACTCATAACTTCTAACTCACAACTTCTAAAAAAGTAGGGCAGACATTGCCTGCCCCACTGAATATTAACTCAATCCTTCTTCCTTCTTCCTTCTTCCTTCTTCCGACTTCCCTCGGACTGACATCCGTTACATCCGCTACATCCGTTACATCCGCTACACAATCCGTTGCCGAACTTCTCTTTACCGCTTAGCCAACTTCAGCATTTGAGCCGTCACTGCCAAACTTTCTTCGTAAAGCACATCTCGGCCCCAACTCTGCAAGTGCTGGCCCAGCAACTGTTCCGTCACCTGATCGAACAGAGGACTCACCTGGTTAAACCGATCGGTTTGAGCGCCACCCTTTGTTTCCATCCGCATACAGCCGCCCGCTTCCGAACACAGAACCGTACCGCAGTCAGCCTTTTCGTTTGTAGAATTCAAACGCAGAGCAATCAAATCGCCCGCGACATCACCCGAATCAGCAGTAGGAATAGCAGCCAACTCGGCTTCGATAACCCGTTCGTCCGGCCCCGCGAATTTAATTCGCTTGATGTGGTAATCGCCCTCTTCCTGTTTGAAAGCAACCGGACGCCACTGAAGCCGACTCGCCAGCCAACCCAAATACATCAGCGCTTGAGTAGAATTGTCCTGTTCGTAATCGATCGTCACCCGATCGATTTCCCGAATCGCAGCGCGACGTTCCGGGGCGTCAAAAGCCTCAGCAGCCAACTCCTGCCATGCGGCCAACCGGCGCCAATTCAGATCCGCGATCGGAATTCCCTCCTCGATCAGACTTTGCATCAACAGCAATTCAGCTTCACACTCAGCAAAGCTGCTAGAGTCAACAATCACAGAACTGCTAACTGCCGCCAGCCGCTGGAACAAACCTCGATCGGCATCAGGATTCGCTTTCCACCACAGCAGCGTCGGCAAATCAGCGATAGTCAACGCCGTCACGATGCCGCTCACCCGTTCCAAAGCAGCTTCCGTACCGCGCAGCGTAATGTACTCGCAGCAGATCAGATTGCCACTGGTGCGCTTGTGAACCGGACAATAAGCAGCCACTTGAGCCTGCACGCCCGTATCTTCCCCCGCCGTCGGGCACAGAGCAATAATCCGGCAGGGATTGGCAGCCACAATCGCATCAGCCACCCCCGAACCCCCGGAACCCAAGCCACTAGATCCCATCTCCTCACCACTGGAATTTTTGCGAGCCACTTCTTCCCGCAAAGTCGCCAGCAATTCAGCATTAGCTTTGCCAGTTCTCGGTAGCCCGTAAGCTTTTTGAGCCGCCCTGATGCTAGATGCCGTCATCGGCCCAGTAATACCGTCCACTGGCCCGTCGTAAAACCCCAGATCCGCCAATAACCGCTGAGTTTCTTCCGGTTCGTAGACTACAAAAGTAAAAGTTGTTGCCCTACTAGCGATCGGAAAATCGCCCTTCGACCCCGATTCTCTGTAACTTTCCCAAATTTGACTCAATTCGGCCTCTATTTGGTCGATCGACACATCTTTAGGACTTTGTAGCGAAACCAGAGGCGGAGCTTTCATCGGTGTCATCGTCATAAATCTTTTCTCCTTTCTTATTAGTTATTAGTCCTTAGTCCTTAGTCCTTAGTCCTTAGTCCTTGGTTCTTAGTCATTAGTTAGCCGTTCTTAGTTAGCCGTTCTTAGCTAATAACTAATACTAATGCTGACCTATAACTAAGGACTAATGACTGCTGACTAATGGCTCTTAAAGTCTTCGCCACTTGCGGCCATCTCTGTTAATTAGCAGTTCTGCTTCCGCAGGTTCCCAAGTACCGGCTTCGTATTTAGGAACCAAATCTTGGTCGTTGGACGATTCCCAAGCCATCAACGCCGGCGTTACCACCCGCCAAGCTTCTTCCACTTCATCAGAACGGGTAAACAAAGTTTGGTCGCCCAGCATACAATCAATTAACAGGCGATCGTAAGCATCCGAAGATGTCACCCCAAAAGAAGAACCGTAACTGAAATCCATATCCACCGTCCGCGTCCGCAAATCCGGTCCCGGCATTTTCGCCTCAAACCTCAGCGAAATCCCCTCGTTCGGATGCACCCGCATGGTCAAAACGTTAGGAGTAGTTTGTTGGGCTGCGGACTGAAAAATTAGCAGCGGAACTTCCCGGAACTGAATCGCAATTTCGCTAACTTTTTTCGGCAACCGTTTGCCGGTTCGCAGGTAGAAAGGCACTCCCTGCCAGCGCCAGTTGTCAATCATAAACTTCATCGCCACAAAAGTCGGCGTTGTCGAATTGGGAGCCACCCCCGGTTCATCGTGATATCCTGGCACCTGTTTGCCCTTCATCCAACCTGCGGAATATTGACCCCGAATCGCTGAGAACTCCAAGTTATTCAAATCTGCCAAGCGAGTTGCTTGCAGAACTTTCATCTTTTCGGTGCGGATGCTGTCAGCGTCGAGCGAGTTCGGCGGTTCCATCGCCGTCAGACAGAAAATCTGCATCAAGTGGTTTTGCAGCATATCCCGCAACGCCCCAGAGGATTCGTAGTAACCGGCCCGGTCTTCTACGCCTACTGTTTCTGCAACTGTAATTTGTACGTGATCGACAAATTGCCGATTCCACAGCGGTTCAAAAATCGCGTTAGCAAACCGGAACACCATTAAATTCTGAACAGTTTCTTTACCCAAATAGTGGTCAATTCGGTAAACTTGCTGTTCTTGGCATACCTTCTGCACGACTCGGTTGAGAGCTTTTGCCGAACTCAAGTCGCGGCCGAAGGGTTTTTCAATTACCAAGCGGTGTTTTACTGGATCGACCAGCATTTGAGCCGCGCCCAGTTGCCTAATTGCTTCTGGGAAAAAGTTCGGGGAAACTGAGAGATAAAATATGTGATTGCCGCGAGTTCTCCTTTCTTCGTCGATTTCCGCTAAGAAAGCTTTTAGTTTTTGATAGCTTTCGGGGTTGTCTATGTCGCCCGGACAGTAGTACAAACCTTTAGCGAATTCTTGCCAAAATTCTTCATTGCCAATCCCGCCGCCAAATTCTTCTATGCCTTCGCGCATTTGCTCGCGGAAGTAATCGTGACTCCAAGGGCGGCGGGCTACTCCCACCACGGTAGTTTCCGGTGGCAAGCGTCGATCGCGCTTCATCTGATAAATTGCAGGTACCAGTTTGCGCTGGGTGAGATCCCCTGAAGCTCCGAAGATGACCAGAATTTGTGGTTCCGGCACTCGTTCTTTTCGCAAACCGACGCGCAGTGGATTTTCAAGTAGCGTTACCATTTACTTTCCTTTTTCTAGTGCTGTTAACCGTGCCAAGACATCATGATAGTTTGCGGTCATTTCTGCTAGTTGCTGGGTGAGAGAGTTAATTTGCCCTTCATACTCAGCTTTGACTTCCGCTCTGATTTCCTCCCGGATTTTTATCCTCTCAGCAGCCAGTCGCACTTCCCAATCTCGATCGCGCTGTCGCAGTTCAGCTTTCAACTGCCTGTTTTCGGCTCGCAGTTGCTCCAACTCCAACGCCACAGCAGCAGCACGCCTATCCCTCTCTCGGTTTTGCTCTCGGATTTGCTCTCTAAGGCGCTGATTGTCCGATCGCAACTTCTCTAATTCTGAAACACTATCTTTAGGCGCTCGCCCGCTTCCGTCTGAAGGAAATCGATCCTCTACCAAGCGCTTAACGGCTGCACCAGTAGGAATCCCGTTAGGCGATGACTCTACTGCTTCTTGCCAAATCTGTATTTGTAGCTCTGGCGGAAGTCCCGCTAAAGGACGCACTTGATTTTCCTTTGTAGGAATTTTGAGCGCAATTGCGCTCAAATTTTCTATAACCCGAGCCGCGCCAATAAACTGATCTGCTGTCCGTCTGGCTATACCCCACCTCTGGCGGCAATAAGCCTCAAAACTTTTGTGGGTTTCCCTGTAGAGTTTCTGTTCGCGAATCTCGTCAAGGGCTTTGCCCACTTCGTAAAATATCTGAAGTCCATTTTCTACAATGGATTCTAGTTCTTGAAGCCTCGCCCGTTCGGCGACATCAAGTTGGTCGGTTGCATACTCGCGATCGAGTAGGGTATTGGTACTTTCCATAGCAATTCCGAGTGCGGTGGGAGATGGAGAATTCGAGTTGGATCTCTGGCGAGATTCCTGCTAGAGGACTGAATTAATTTTTTTTCTAGGAATAATGAGCGCAATTGCGCTCATTATTCCTAGAAAGGATTTAAAACTCAGCATTTAAGAACCCAAATAATTATCTATTCCGATTCCTAAATGCTTCTGCCTTCAAGGATACAGATATCTGCCTAAGCGACGGGTGACAACTTCTGCACTTTCTCTTGCAAGGAATCCATCAGGGATTGGAACGGGGTGACGAATTTATCAATCCCGTCCAAGAGCAAGTCTGCCATCACTTGGTCCAAGTTGATGTCAATGTCGGGATCTTTGAGACTTTCGATCAGCGTGTAAGCTTCTGCAACGTTGTTCTCAATCCGGGGTGCGACATCGCAGTGATCGAAACAAGCTTCAACGGTGTTCGGCGGCAAAGTGTTAACGGTGTCGGGGCCGATTAGTTCATCGACGTACATGACATCGCTGTAGTTGGGGTTTTTGGTGCTGGTGGAAGCCCACAGCAAGCGCTGCACTTTCGCTCCCTTGGCAGCTAAAGCTTGCCAGCGATCGCTCGCTACGATCTCTTTATACTTCTGGTAAGCTACCTTCGCATTGGCGATCGCAACTTTCCCCTTCACTGCTTCGAGTTTGGCTTTTGTGGAAATATCTGTGACATTTTTGAGTTTCTCGTCAATCTTGCCATCGACATTGATGTCGATCCGGCTCAAGAAGAAACTGGCAACAGAAGCAATATTGCTCACATCCAAACCTTTAGCCACCCGCGCTTCCAAACCGCGAATGTAAGCCCAGAAGGTTTCGACGTAGCTGTCAACCGAGAACAGCAAAGTCACGTTAACGTTAATCCCTTCGCTGATGACTCGTTCGACTGCGGGCAAACCTTCAGCAGTTCCCGGAATCTTAATCATCACGTTTTCTTTGCCGAGGGCTTGGTAATAGCGCAGGGCTTCGCTAATCGTGCTTTCTGTGTCGTTGGCGATCGTCGGTGGCACTTCAATGCTAATGTAGCCGTCCAAACCCTTCGACTCTGCGTAAACCGGGGCGAAGATGTCGCAAGCGTTGCGGATATCTTCAAATACCAGAGATTCGTAAATCTCCATTACAGATTTACCCGCCCGGATGCCCGCTTCGATATCAGCGTCGTAAATCACATTACCCGCGATCGCTTTCTCGAAAATCGCCGGATTAGATGTAATCCCGCGCAGTCCCCGACTTTCAATCATCTGTTTGAGTTCGCCGGACTCGATCAGATCGCGAGTCAAATTGTCCATCCAGATACTTTGGCCAATTTCTTTGATT
This sequence comes from Microcoleus sp. SVA1B4, assembly GCF_036700545.1. NCBI lineage: Bacteria > Bacillati > Cyanobacteriota > Cyanophyceae > Oscillatoriales > Microcoleaceae > Microcoleus > Microcoleus sp. SVA1B4. The sequence goes on along the minus strand of NZ_JAUBPB010000036.1, from coordinate 33,086 downwards.
TCTAACAGGTGATTCGTTGGTGTTGCTGTCATTACTGTAACTCCTACAATTTGATAGCTGTTAATTGGGACTTGGAAATTGGGAATTGAAAATTGAAAATTGGGAATTGAAAATTGAAAATTGGGAATTGGTAATTGGGAATCGAAACTTATAAGTTAAAACCCTCTTCCTTCTTCCCTTTTCCTTCTTCCTTCTTCCTTCTTCCTTCTATCCTTTACATCCGTTACATCCGTTACATCCGTTACATAATCCGTTGCCGAACTTCCTTCACTCTTGGACTGTTCTAGGATTGCGCGATCGATCTTGAATAAAAGACTCGACCATCGCTACATTTTCTTTACTGCCGATAATCAAGGGCGATCGCTCGTGCAGTTTGGTCGGCACAACGTCTAAGATGTCTTGAATGCCCGTACTCGCGCGCCCGCCGGCTTGCTCCATCAAAAACGCCAAAGGAGCCGATTCGTAGAGCAAACGCAATTTGCCATCGGGGTTTTTCACCGTTCCGGGGTACAAAAACACGCCTCCCTGGAACAAAATCCGGTGGAAATCTCCCACCAAAGCCCCACCGTACCGGGCGGTGTAGCCTTCACTGCGGTGTACATAGCGAATGTAATCTCTCAAAGATTCCTCCCACTGCCAGAAGTTGCCTTCATTAACGCTGTAAATCGGGCCGCGATCGGGAACCTTAATGTTTTCGTTAGCTAGAATGAACTCGCCCAGACTGGGGTCGAGGGTAAAGGAATGAACACCCTGACCGATCGAATAAACCAGCATGGTACTAGGGCCGTAGAGTACATAACCAGCGGCAATTTGTTTGTGTCCATGTTGCAGCAAGTCAGAAGCAGAGCCATCTGCATCGTCCCCCTCTTGCTTGCGGATGCTGAATATGGAGCCTACATTGAGATTGATGTCAAGATTGGAAGAACCGTCTATGGGGTCGTAGAGCAGACTGTAACGCCCGATCGGACAATTTTCGGGAATGTAGTAGGGTTTTTCCATTTCCTCCGAAGCCAAGCGGCAGACAAGTCCGCTTTGCTGGAATACCGAGATAAACACTTCATTGGCATAGATATCCATCTTTTTGACGGATTCTCCCTGCACGTTCGTAGCCCCTGTAAACCCTAAAGCATCTTCCATTAATCCGGCTCTGCTGAGCCGCCTCGCGATCAGCTTTGCCGCCAGCCCGATGCGATTCATCAGGGCGCTGAGATCCTGAGCATCTGCTGAAAAGCTGTGAAGTTGCTGGAGTACGTGACGAGATAGGGTTGTGCAATCGCGGTCTAAGGCTTGCACCTGATCGATCGGGCCCAGGCGGGTTTCCCCTGTCGGCGCGTTTACCATGATTTTGATGTCCTCCCTGTCTTGCTGCTCGCTAGTTGGGGATTTTCAGGTGCAAGGCGTTTGCCCCTGTATCGGCTTTTAGGTCGATCGTCCCCTAAGTTCTATCTTAGGGAGGGTTTTGCCAAAGGGCGTCGAACTTTAGGTGAATTTTAGATCCGCATCGAAAATTGAGGAGTTCGATCGACTCTTGAGTCGGGAATTGTATCCAAAATCACTACTTTTTTTGATTAACCGCAGAGGACGCAGAGGGCGCTGAGAGAAAAAGTGGCGATAAAGAAGCCTAGGAACGTTGGCTAGCATCTCAAAAAGACCGACAACTTCCTTTGCGCGAAGAAGATGTAGAACCTATTGTTAATTTGCCGGAATTGATTGCAGGCATTTACGATCGCGTCGGCTATGATTATCGGCTCGATTACGATCAATATCCCGTACGTAAATTTTCGCCAAAGGTGATATGACACTCCAAAATCCTGGGTAAGCTATCCATAGAAATACGGTAATTGAAATTTAAACAAATATACAGAGTCCGTCATTGGCTTTTCTATTGACTTGTTTGAAATATACTCAAACACTCAATTTACATTGCATAAATTTTTTAAAAGTTGGGGTTTAAAAACCCAAATATAAAATGTTTGTTGGTACTCATCAACCCAGGATAATGCTATGGATATTGTCGAACAAATTCCCCATAACTTAGTCAAACACTATCAAATTAAAAAGCTACTCGGAGAAGGCGGTAGTAGCACAACTTATGAAGCCGTTGACCTCAAAACCAATCAGCGACTCGCACTCAAAGCTTTGTCTTTACAGAAGATGAATGACTGGAAAGTCCTGGAACTCTTTGAACGAGAAGCCAATGTTTTATCAAAATTGAATCATCCGGGAATTCCGCGTTATTTGGATTATTTTTATGTCGATACTCCCGATAACCGTTGTTTTTATATAGTACAAGAACTGGCCCAAGGGCAATCTCTAGCCAGTTTAGTCGAAAATGGCTGGCACGCTAGCGAATCCGAAATTCAACGCATTGCAACACAAATTTTGGAGATTTTAGTTTATCTCCATTCACAGACACCACCTGTTATCCACCGGGATATTAAACCAGAAAATATTGTTTTCAAATCGCCTATCGATTCCCACAAACAAAAAGATTGGTCAGTATGCTTAGTAGATTTTGGAGCAGTGCAAAACACTTATTACAATACTTTAATGCGAGGAAGTACCGTAGTTGGAACCTATGGTTATATGGCTCCAGAACAATTTCTCGGACAAGCCGTACCTGCAACAGATTTATATGGTTTAGGAGCGACATTGTTGTATTTACTAACCCACCGTTCCCCCGCCGAATTACCAACAAATATACTAGAGAAACATTTTCGCTCTCATATTCAGATTTCTTCAGCATTTGCCGATTGGTTAGAAAAAATGATAGCGTCAGATTTAGAAAACCGCTTTGAATCGGCACGAGAAGCGCTTGAATATCTTCGCAGTCCTCGAATAGTTAGCGTTAAATCCAATCCGACGCAATGGAAAAAACGCCTCAAAATAGGAATTGCTGCTATTGCTACTGTTGCTGTTTTCAATCACTTTAAATATCCGATCCTCAACCGGATTGGATTTACACCCAATGCAGTTGTCGAGGCTGTCAGACAGGGAGATACTCAAACTGTTAGGCATTATCTGGATCTTGGCATTAATGCTAATAGCAGGGTAAATGATCAGAATTTACTACACTTTGCTGGCTCAAAAGAGGTGGCAGAATTGTTAATTGCCAAGGGTGCAGAGGTCAACGCTAAGGGTACGTTTGGCTTGACCCCATTACACAGCGCTGCTATCTTCGATCGCATAAAAGTGGCACAGACGCTAATTGCTAAAGGTGCAGATATTAACGCCAGGACAGGAAGTCAATATTTTGATGGAACTCCTCTGTTCTTGGCCCGATCGCCTGAAATGGCCAAGTTGCTGATTGCTAAAGGTGCGGATGTCAATGCCAAAAACAAATATGGCATGACTCCTCTACATATGGCGCGATCGAAGGCGATCGCAAAGATACTACTCGCCGCAGGCGCAAAAATTAACATCAAAGAAGACAATGCCCAAAATGGCAAGAGTACAGCTTTATTACATAACGCAGCCCAAATAGGCTTTAAGGAGTTGGTACAACAGCTAATTAAAGACGGTGCAAATGTGGCGATCCGCGATGACTATCGAAGAACTCCACTGCACTATGCAACCACAAAAGAAGTTGCTGCTTTGCTAATGTTGGATGTCAATGCTAGGGACAAATCTGGAAATACTCCGTTACACCTAGCTGTCGATCGAGGATCTCAAGATATCGCTGAACTGCTAATTGCTAATGGTGCAGGGGTTAACGTTAGAAATGAGAACGGTCAAACTCCATTGTATCGAGCGATCGCGATCGGACACAATGAGATTGCTGCACTGCTAATTAACAACGGTACAGATGTCAATAATATAGATGGATCTGGCACAACTCCACTGCACAAAGCCGCACATTATGGCACTGTAAAAATCTTAAAATTGCTGATTGCTAAAGGTGCAGAAATTAATATCCAGGATAATCAAAGAAAAACTCCACTGGATATCGCCGTAGACCTGAAACTTCAGGATACAGTGGCGCTGCTAATTAGTAAAAACCCAGATGTTAATAGTGAAGACAAAGAAGGCAGAACTTTACTGCATATCGCTGTCGATTTCAAACTTAAGGATGTAGCAAAACAACTCATTGCCAAAGGTGCATTCGTTAATGCCAAAAATAGCTTGCTTCAAACTCCCCTGCATCTTGCTGTTGCTCAAGGATCTCAAGATATCGCTGAACTGCTAATTGCTAATGGCGCAAGGGTTAACGCTAGAAATGAGAACGGTCAAACTCCATTGTATCAAGCGATCGCGATCGGACACAATGATATTGCTGCACTGCTAATTAAAAACGGTGCAGATGTTAATAATAGAGATATGTGTAACACAACTCCACTCCACAAAGCCGCACATTATGACACTGTAGAAATCTTCGAGTTACTGATTGCTAAAGGTGCAATAATTGACACTACAAACTGCTATGGCGACACGCCGCTCAAGATAGCAGAAACTAACTTGGACCCTGACCAAAAACCAACAGTTAAAATACTCAGGTCTCGCGGTGCAACCTATTAATTATCCACAATCAACCCAGGCAGAAAAATATGGAAACACTACAACGATCGGAAAAAATCCTTGCTGAAAGATATCGCATTCTAGGCAAATTAGGACAGGGTGGAGTTGGAATCACCTATGCTGCTGTAGATTTAAACAGCAATCAAAAAGTTGCACTCAAAGCTTTATCCCTGCGCCTGACAACTGAATGGAAGAAAGTCGAGTTATTTGAACGAGAAGCAAAAACTTTATCGGGATTGAATCATCCGGGAATTCCTCGCTACATTGACTACTTTCAAGTTGATACTTCCCAAGATCGTTGTTTTTATATCGCCCAACAACTCGCACCGGGAAAATCTCTCGCACAGTTGATAGAAAATGGCTGGAAACCAAATGAAGCGCAAGTTCGTCATATCGCCTATCAATTGCTAGAAATTCTAGCTTACCTCCAATCGCTGTTACCTGCTGCGATCCACCGAGATATTAAACCTCAAAATATTATTCTGCAAAAAAATGGGCTAGTCTTTTTAGTTGATTTTGGCGCAGTTCAAAATACTTATCATCATACCGTTACTGGAGGCAGTACCGTTGTCGGAACCTACGGTTACATGGCACCAGAACAATTCCGAGGAAAAGCTGTATTATCAACAGATTTGTATGGATTAGGCACAACGCTGCTTTTCTTGTTAACCCAGAAATTTCCATCCGATCTACCCAGACACAAGCTGAAGGTACAATTCCGCGAGATCGTCTCTATTTCTCCAGAGTTTGCCGACTGGTTAGAGAAGATAATTGAACCCGCAAGTGAAGATCGATTTCACTCAGCAAAAGATGCTTTATCAGCGTTGCGAGGGGAACAGCCAAGCGGGATTAATCCCGACAAAATGTTTAAGCGATCGCCCCAATCCCGAATTACTTTAATTGACACTAAACGGTGGTTATTAATCAAGATACACCCCGATCGTTCACCTAGCAAACTCAAGTGGTTTTTCCAGTTCATTCATCTGAGTTATAAATTTTTACTTCCATTCTCTTTGATTCTGGGATTTGTTCTATCTAGCTTGTCTTGTGAATACACTACAACCGACTGGCTACAGAGATTATCCGGGCGATTTTTCAATATATCAATCCTGGCTATAACAACATTTACCCTATTTTATGCTTTGATGTGCTTGTGTTGGATTGATTATTATCTATTCAGTAGACCAAGACCAATTCAAATCAGCCCTCAAGATATCCAGCGGGTAAAGTTGAGGGGAATTCATCTGCCATTGCTCAAAAAATCGATGACTTTTTGCGGGATTCGCGCCAAGTCGCGTAACTATTGTTTTGGCTTATTTTTGCCGCAAGCTGAGAAAGAATGGTTGGTAGGGGAATTGAAGGGTTTTTTAAGCAAACTAACTTAATTCAGTCGAAACTTGTGCTCCTTGAGTATCAAGCCCGATCGCCCTTACCTCAGCCTTTACCCCAAATTCCCCCCAAGCAGCCGCCATCGCTTTCTCACGATAAGGTTGGTGAATTTTATCTTGCAAGGCGCAGCGCAGCCAGTTTTCATTCCCAGTTTCCAAAGCCCGCACTAGGGATATTACACTGATGTCCCTTTGAATATAAAATATAAAACTCCTGGAGTGCGGACATTTGTTCTCTCAATCTAGATATCTCTATATCCAAGGGAGGGAGTAGTTTCTCAAGGTGGCGAACCTCACTAAACCACAGTCGTAAATCGGGTTTGAGAGTTGCATAGAGCGTTTCGGGACAGGAGAGTAATATTGCTGTTATTATCTCTGCTACGAATGGCTGTTGCGGCCAATTCCCTACAACAGACATTGCATCCGAGTCATCGCTTGACAAGCATTGGTCAACAATATCAAACAGTGAATTTAACTCAATAGCTGCCCGTAATTTCTCAAGTTTCTCTGCTGTCTCTGAGGAGGTATGCACCATAGTTGTGAATTCAACAGGCAAATGGTGCAGGATGGTACTGACAAATGAAGCAATTGAATCAGGTTGCTCTTTTCTCAGAATGTCTGGGAGTATTTCTGTAAAGTAAGGAGCAACACTACGCCACTGATGTAAATCACAAGCAACATGAAAGAAGGTTTCTGGCAACCTTTCACTCTTCTGCAATAAAATATAACCTCGACATTGATTAGTGACGGAATCGACAGGTTCAAATGCTTGCCATAACAAAGGCAAATAAACCCAGTGAGGTGGATATTTGAAACGGGCAACATCCAGCAGAAGAACTAGATCCCGCTGTGGATGATAGCCACCAATTGGTGAAAAGTGACCATCACCTGTTTGTCCCAATACCTTTCGGCTATAGGAAACAACTAGATGAATATCACCTGACGCCGTAGTCACCTCCTCAACTGCTTGCCGAAAGTTTTCCAAACTGCTTTGGTGGTAACGGTTAGGTTTTACAACAGCACCGTTGCAACGTGCTATACAGACAAACTCATCAAAGGTGATACCGTTTTCTTTAATGACTGAAAGAGGTAAACAACAGTCTAAAAATTCCTCTCCATACCATCTCCACACCCCTTTCCAAATGCGACCCGGATCGATGGATAAGGCATTAAGAACAACAACTAAACTACCCAATCCACAAAAAGCGGGTTCTGCTTGAGTGTGAAACTGTTCCGCTAGAGCAAAATACCCTTCCATACCTCCCCGTGCCAACGCTTCTCGAAATATTTGCTTTCCCTCTACGGAGGAAAAGGCAATAGCAGAATCGGGGAGTGAACGACGATAAAACCCTTGAGCAGACATTGAGTGTTTTAACCCTTATTGCTTATGGTGCTAATAAATATTATGCAATATTGTCACATTGAGAATGATGAATGCACTTATTTACTATTTTTTTCAATTTTAGCAATAAAACGCTGCGAAGGTTTGACTTTCTGGGTGCAAATTTAACAAACGTGACCATTGGCGAGGGACGGCTAGGAATCAAGCTGATGAAACAATTTGGCAATTTGCCACAGATTGAGCGTTATGCAGCTTGGATCAATCTCACATTTTGCACCATTCTCAATAACAGGCAAGATGCCTGTTCCACAAAGAGTTAATTTTCTTGTGGAACAGGCATCTTGCCTGTTCATAAAAAGCTTATTGAGAATGGTGCGACATCTCTGATAAATCAAACTTTTATGAATAGCCTTAATCACGCGATGTTTTATAAGAGTCGGCTCAAGAGTTGTAATAGTTGCAATAAATCAAATTTAAGCCGGTGATTTGGGTTGGCAATGATGTGGTCGATTTTCAGGGGAGTTATATTGAGGTTGCTGATAGCGATATGGGAATTAGCAAATATCTTCCCGATCCACTTTCTGCTCCCTGGTTGGCAGAACTAACCATCTCGTCAAAGATTCCTCTCAGCTATCGGATAATTGTAGAGCAGCACCAAGGATATCTGCGTCACAGTTAATTAATAGTGTTTACCGTTGGGTGGGGGCGGGTTTTTGAGATTGTTGGTTTTAGCATGAGATTGTTGGTGAACCCGCCCCTACAGTGACTGCAAAATAATTTAAAAATGTAAATTTTTGTATATAAACTGACCAAACTGATCGAAAATAGATGATAATTGAACAGTTAATTAATAGTATTAACCGTTGGTATGGCGGGTTTTTGAGATTGTTGGTTTTAGCCAGAGATTGTTAGTGAACCCGCGCCTACAGTGACTGAAAAATAATTTAAAAATGTAAAACCTCGTATATAAACTGACCGAAGAGAGCGAAAATAAACGATACTGGAACAGTTAATTAATAATAGTATTTACCGTTGGTATGGCGGGTTTTTGAGATGGTTTGTTTTAGCCAGAGATTGTTTGTGAACCCGCCCATACAGTGACTGCCAAATATTTAACAAATGTAAAATTTTGTATATGAAGTGACCGAAGTTGCGGAAAATAGACGATAGTTGATGCTCAAGAGATTTCAAGCGTCCGCGAAAACAAATTTTAATCAGGTAATAAAATGGTAGTAGCAGCACCTGTTCAATCCGGCAGTCAGTCGATTTTTCAAACTCGCTACGACAACTTTATCGGCGGCAAGTGGGTGCCACCGGTGAAAGGGAAATACTCGGAAAACCTGTCTCCAATTACAGGCAAATCAATTTGTCAAATCCCCCGATCGACCGCCGAGGATGTAGAATTGGCACTAGATGCCGCCCACGCCGCGAAAGACAAGTGGGGTAAGACTTCCCCAGCCGATAGGGCGCGGGTTTTACACAAAATTGCCGATCGCATCGAAGAAAACCTCGATCGCCTCGCCATCGCCGAAACCTGGGACAACGGTAAACCAATTCGCGAAACCCGCCTCGCAGACATACCGCTGGCGATCGACCATTTCCGCTACTTCGCAAGCTGCATCCGAGCTCAAGAAGGGTCGATCGGCGAACTCGACGGAACAACAGTCGCCTACCACTTCCACGAACCCCTAGGCGTCATCGGACAAATCATCCCCTGGAACTTCCCGATATTAATGGCCGCCTGGAAACTCGCCCCAGCCCTCGCCGCCGGAAACTGCGTCGTGCTCAAACCAGCAGGCCCCACCCCCGCCTCCATCTTGGTACTGATGGAAATCATCGCCGACTTAGTACCAGACGGCGTTATCAACGTCATTAACGGGCCAGGCGCCGAAATCGGCAAAACCCTCGCCACCAGCCCCCGGATTGCCAAAGTCGCCTTCACCGGCGAAACCACCACCGGCAGGCTAATCATGCAATACGCCTCCCAAAATGTCATCCCCGTCACCCTAGAACTAGGCGGCAAATCCCCCAACATTTTCTTTGAAGATATCTGCGCCCAAGATGATGAATTCCTCGACAAAGCAGTCGAAGGATTAGTCATGTTTGCGTTTAATCAAGGAGAAGTGTGCACCTGTCCCTCCCGCGCCTTAATTCAGGAGTCAATCTACGATCGATTTATGGAAAGGGCGATCGATCGCATCCGCCAAATCAAACAAGACAACCCGTTAGATCCGACAACCGCCCTCGGCGCCCAAGTCTCCATCAACCAGATGGAAAAAATCGCCGAATACGTCAAAATCGGTCACGCCGAAGGCGCAGAATGCCTGATTGGTGGCGAAAGAAACATCTTACCCGGCGACTTGCAAGATGGGTATTATTTCCAGCCAACAGTCTTCAAAGGAAACAACAAAATGCGAATTTTCCAAGAAGAAATCTTCGGCCCAGTATTAGCAGTCACCACCTTCAAAGACGAAGCCGAAGCATTAGAAATTGCCAACGATACCCTCTACGGTTTAGGTGCCGGAGTTTGGACTCGCGACATCAACACCGCCTACCGCATGGGCCGCGCCGTTCAAGCAGGCCGCGTGTGGACAAACTGCTATCACCTATATCCAGCCCACGCAGCATTCGGCGGCTACAAATCATCCGGTATCGGCCGCGAAAATCACAAAATGATGTTAGATCACTACCAGCAAACCAAGAATTTGTTAGTCAGCTACAGCCCGAAAGCATTAGGTTTCTTCTAAGATTTTAGTCATTGGGAAGAAAGAAAGAAGAAAGACAAACTTCAATGATTCGCGAACTCCTTCTTTCTCTCTTTCCTCTCCTTCTCTGCGCCCTCTGCGCCCTCTGCGGTTTATAAAAAAAAATCTCATTCAAAAACGAAATAAAATTGCTACACAAAGAGACTGCAATGGAAACTGCCAAAGTCACCGCAACAGAAGCCGCTTTAAAATTAATCAACCATCTCAAAACTCAACACGGAGAATTGATGTTTCACCAATCCGGTGGCTGCTGCGACGGTAGTTCCCCCATGTGCTATCCCGATGGCGAATTGATCATCGGTGATGGTGACGTATTGCTGGGCGAAATAGGGGGTTGTCCGTTTTATATTGCAGCCCAGCAATACAAATATTGGCAGCACACGCAGTTAATTATAGACGTGGCATCGGGGCCAGGAGGCAGCGATTTTTCCCTAGAAGGGCCGGAGGGAGAGCGTTTTATTACTCGTTCTCGCTTGTTTGTTAAGGCTGATTAACTCTGTTTATCCTTAACTTGCCTGCAGTTTCTCTAAAAACATTAATTTGCTTAAGTCTGAAACCCGGTTTCTTTCAGGGGAGCGAAAAAACCTATTTTTATTTAAGTTTTGATATACAGCAATTTGGTCGCAAATTGCTGTAAGATTGCCGATAACTTCTCAACTACTATTTTAATTAAAGAAAATCCAATTGGGGCGATCGCTCAATTGCAGATTGAGCTTTTGTTGATAGCGACAGGTTTCACGCTGCCGCTAAAATCAGTATCTAATCCGGTGCAGGATTAATTATTAATTGGTGGCTGCAAAATTTTTGCCCTCAAAACTTCAGAATACTTTAAGCTTGAGTATTTTTAATTAGAGCCAATTCAATTTTGTCACCAGCCTTTTGAGTGACTTGGGCGCGCAAACCGGGCCCAAAAAAAGTAGCTATTTTGTCTTGCTTTTCTTCCCATAAGTCGATCGACAGTAGTGGCGAATAAAACTCTAAAATTAACCCATAAGCACCGTCAACATCAACTTCCCGCAACCCTTGCAGGAGGGGCCGTTCCTCGTCTGTCGGGGCTAAGCCCAAGCGCTCCAAAGCATCATCTAAGTGCGCGGGTTGGCCGTAGCGAAATCGGGTGATATCTTTGCGGACTTGGTTTTGAGTATCTGTGGCCTGACTTTCTCGCAGGAGAAGAACTTCGGGAGATGTCGGTTCGGTGAACTCCACCGGTTCGAGTTCGGCCGCTTTCAGGGCCAAACCTCCCAGCAACAGCGGAATTCCATAAAAAAAACCGGCTAGGTTCAGGGTAGGTCTGTCTGTGAAGTAGGCTCCGAACCCGACTGCTGCTATAATACCGCCCACAACTAAGGCTAGGTTTGCTAAAGAAATTTTACGTAACATATTAGTGAGGTAAGTAGTCGGACAGAAAAAATATACTTTAATTATTATCTGTCAAAAAGTCTGGAATAAATTTAGTTTTTTTGCCAAAAGACCTGCAAAAACTGCTAGCATCGATGAGCGCGGGAGCGGTGTGCATCCACAGTCTTGTCTCTAGCTTCAGAAGCTTATCCAGCCGGACTCGTCCGGGCGCGCCATTGGTAAATATCCGTGTTAATTGCGCGGCGTTGGTTCCAGAAGGCAATCGAGATCGGCAGTATCATCAAAGTATACAGAGTGGCGATCGCGATCGACACTCTTGCCCTTTCAACCATTTTTCGGACATGATTAAAGACGAAGACAAACAAACTGCTGGAGCAAACAAGGCGGTTCTGGAGCAGATTAACTCGCTCAAACGTGAAGATGAAAGGCTTTATAATATCTTAGCGATCGATGTCTGGGCCCTAGCCAAGACAATGGATGAATATCAACCGGGATTTTGGGCTGCTTTTATGAAAAACCGGGAGAAAGCCCTGAAGCGATTTTTAGCTGGAATGATGAAAAATAAACCCGCAGATACCAAACGTCCGCCTTTTTTGCGCTAAAATGTGGCTGAAGTTTGGCTGAGGTTTTGATGTACAATCAAACTATAACACAGACCAAAAAATCCTGAGCAGGTTCATCACTTACCATATAAAAACAGTGAAGGATTTGCCCAAAAAGGTATGTCGGTGAATTAAGAATCTCCGTCTGTTCGCAGGGGGGAATGTCAAATATTTTTGTTAATACTAGCAAAGGCAAAAAACCATGGATGCACAAACACTCAAAGAGCGCGTAGCACAGATCGAAGTCAAGCGGGAATCCCTCGTGCGGCTGTTAGATCGATCGGACTTGGGAGCCCTGAGAATAGATGTGAGTCAGGCGATCGAAGAAATTGATGATCTCTTAGAAGAATTCAAGCGTACTTTTAACAGTTAAGTAGTCAGTAGTCAGTAGTCATTAGTCAGTAGTCATTAGTTGTCAGTCAGTAGTCATTAGTTGTCAGTGGTTGGCTAAGCTGTCGCGCCTTTAATTTGCACATAGCAATCCTTTCGTCAGTTATAAACGTGGTTTGGGTTTCTAGTCGGGACGGGCTAGAAGCCCATCCCACAACTGGGAGGGACGGGCTAGAAGCCCATCCCACAAATCATGCAAGGATTGCTATAGTCATGTTAGTAAAAATCTGGTGGGGTGGGATTCTAGCCCGCCCAAAAAGTTAAAATCAAATGCAGTACAGCTTAATAGCTAACAAGAACCTACACTGCTAACTGCAAATTTGACAACTGACAACTGACAACTAATGACTAATGACTAATGACTAATAACTAATTCAAAACCATGTCCATCAAAATTTGCTGAGAGCTCACCTCCGGGCAATTAGCAGGCGGCCGCCGCTGAGAGTAGTGTCCTGACGGCTGCAAATCCCAAGCTTGGCGGTTGTCAGCCAGCATTACGCCCAAAATTTCTTGCAATTCCTTAGCAATTGTCGGGTCTTCCACTTGAACTATGGCCTCAACCCGTCTGGTGAGATTGCGCTGCATCCAGTCAGCAGAACCAATATACACCTCTTCGTCGCCACCGTTGAAAAAATAAAACATCCGAGAATGCTCTAAAAAGCGGCCGATAATACTGATAACTCTGATATTTTCGCTAACACCTTCAACGCCGGGACGCAAACAGCAAATCCCCCGAATAATCAAATCAATTTTCACTCCCGCTTGGGAAGCTTCGTACAAAGCAACAATGATTTGAGGGTCAACTAAAGCATTCATTTTAGCGACAATGCGGCCACAGCTACCGGTGCCACCTTCGGCCTGCAAGCGACAGAATTCTGCCTCGCGGCGGATTAAAGCTAAAAATCGATCGCGCATATTGACCGGTGCCACCAACAATTTGCGATAAGATACCTGCCGCGAATAACCAGTCAAATAATTAAACAAATCCGTCAAATCCGATCCCAAATCCTCGCGACAACTCAACAAACCCACATCGGTATAGAGTCCGGCTGTTTTGGGATTGTAATTGCCGGTGCCGATGTGGACATAGCGGCGGATGTAATCGTCCTCGCGACGCACTACCATCACAATTTTGGTGTGGGTTTTGAGCCCCACCAAACCGTAAACTACGTGGACTCCAGCTTGTTCTAACTTGCGAGCCCAATTAATATTATTTTCTTCGTCAAACCTAGCTTTGAGCTCTACTAAAACGGCTACCTGCTTGCCGTTTTCTGCTGCTTCAATTAAGGCGCTGACGATCGGCGAATCTCCCGAAGTGCGGTATAAAGTCATCTTAATCGCTAACACAGAGCGATCGTGCGCCGCCTCAGTAATAAACCGCTGTACCGTCGCCGCAAACGAGTGATAAGGATGGTGTAGCATCAAATCCCCCTGGCGGATGGCGGTGAAAATATCCTCGCCCTCCTCAGCATCCAACATTAATTTGCCTAAAATCATTGGTGATTCCGAGTTCCGCAAACGGGGCGGCACAACCGGAGTCCAAGGCGGGTCTTTCAGTTCCGGCACCGGCAGCCCCACAAAAGACATCAAATCCTTGAGGCCTAGCAGCCCCTCTACGACGTAAACATCTTGCTCACCGAGATCCAGCTCCTCCATCAGCATATCTCGCAGTGCAGGCGGCATAATCGCTTGAATTTCCATCCGCACCGCAGAACCTCCAAATCGGCGCTTGCGGAGTTCCTGTTCTATTGCCAACAGCAAATCCTCCGCCTCATCTTCCTCCACCGTCAAATCGGAATTGCGAGTAATGCGGAACGGGTGATATTCCTGAATGTCCATCCCCGGAAACAAAGCTTCTAAATTGTGGGCAATCACCTGTTCTAGGGGCACGCCAGTCCAAACCGGAGATTTGCCCCTCTGCTGCCACTGCAAATCCCCCGGTAGTGGCAAAAACCTCGGCAAAACCTGCGGTACTTTGACGCGGGCAAATAATTCTTCCCGCGTGTCGGGGTCCCTGACTACTACTGCTAAATTGAGGCTGAGATTGGAAAGGTAGGGGAATGGGTGGCTGGGGTCAACTGCTAGGGGAGTGAGTACGGGAAATACTTGTTCTTTGAAGTAGCGATGCAAGTAATTCCGCTGTTCTTGATTGAGGTCAATGTAGTCAAGAATGTAGATGCCGCTTGCTGCTAGTTTCGGCCGCAGGGTTTGCTCAAAATAAGAGTGTTGCTGAGAAACCATTGGCAAAAGTCGCTGGTTAAGGGCATCTAGCTGTTGTTGAGGGGTGCTGCCGTCGGAAGTCAATTTGCTGACTTTTGCTTGTACTTGCTGTTTGAGGGCAGCCACGCGCACCATAAAATATTCGTCTAGGTTGGAGCTAAAAATAGCTAGAAATTTGAGCCTTTCTAGGATGGGCGTGCGGGGGTCGAGAGCTTCGTGAAGCACGCGGTTGTTGAATTCTAGCCAGCTTTGTTCTCGGTTGAAGTAATATTGAGGATCGCTGAGGTTGATTTCAGTGTAGGTTTTGGCGGGGGTCTTTTTTGGTTTGGGCATGGTTTGGGGGAGTCTTTGGGAGGCTCGGTGATGGCATCTCTAAAAATAGTATTGTAGGTTAAAGGATTGGTTCGCATCTGCTTTTGATCGCACGTTTTTGTAATACCTGTAGGGAAACGGCATTGCCGTGTCCGGCCCCTGGATCGCGAACCCATCCCTCCCATCCAATTCTGTACCGCATTCGGCAAGTCCTCTTGATTTGGCGGAAAACCTGTTAAGGGCAATTCCAGCGGTGGGTTAAGCGTGCCATGCTTGATAAAATTCTGGGTAAGTCATATTTTCGGCACACTCCCAGATGACTCCGTAGCACTTCTCATTGCGACCCAAATTATTTTTGTAGATTTCGGAAGTTAGGCATTTTTTTAAACCTGAAACTGCGGTAGCGAAATGTTTACCTGTCATAATTTTCCCTAAGCAATCTGCTGGGTCATACACGGTATCTTCAGGACGTGAGTTGCGGATTAACTCAACTAAGGCGGCGATCGCCACTGAGTTATGTTTGTCTAGCTTCCCTAAGCTATATGCCGCTACACACCGGGTATCTGCATCAGGTGAGTTGCGGATTAACTCAACTAAAGTGGCGAGTGTTTCTGAGTTATTTGTGCCTATTTCCCCTAATATAGATGCCGCTATCCTCCGGGTATATTCATCACCTGAATGGCGGATTAACTCAACTAAACCGAATATTGCAACTGGCTGATTTTTGCTAATTTCCCGCAAGCTATCTGCCGCTCGATACTGGTTGTTATAATTAGAATTTCCAGAATTTCCGATTAACTCGACTAAAGCGGCGACCGCAACAGGGTGATTTGTGCCTGTTTTCCCTAAGCTATTTGCCGCTCGCCAGCGAGTATCTTCATTCTGAGAATTACCGATTAAATCGACTAAAGCGGAGATTGCTTCCGGGCTATCTTTGCCGATTTCCCCCAAGCTTTCTGCAGATTGCCGTCGAGTCTCTTCATTCTGAGAATTAGCGATTAAATCGACTAAAGCGGAAATTGCTTCTGGGCTATCTTTGCCGATTTTCCCCAAGCTTTCTGCGACTTGCCGTCGAGTCTCTTCATTCTGAGAATTAGCGATTAAATCGACTAAAGCGGAGATTGCTTCTGGGCTATTTTTACCGATTTCCCCCAAGCTTCCTGCAGCTAAACGCCGAGTAAATTCATCACCTGAATTGCGGATGAAACCGACTAAAAGGGAAATTGCTTCTGGACTATATTTGCCTATTTTGTTTAAACTTTCTGCTGCTGATGACTGGGTTATTTTATTGTTTGAATTGCGGATCAAATCGCCTAAAGCTGAAATCGCTACTGTGTTACCTTTGTCTATTTTCCCCAAACATTCTGCGGCTCGCCACCGGGTAACTTGATTGCGGGAAGTGCTGATTAACTCGACTAAAGCAGCGATCGCAACAGGGTTATTTTTGCCGATTGTTGCTAATCTTTCTGCCGCTTGATAACGATTATCTTTAGGACGGTAGTTGCGGATTGAATCCAATAAAGTTTCGATCGCTACCGGGTTATCTTTGTCTATCTTACCTAAAATTTCTGCCGCTCGCCCTTGAGTAACTTTATTATCTGAAGTGCGGATTAACTCGACTAAAGCGGCGATCGCCACTGGATTATTTTTGCCTATTTTCACTAAGCTATATGCCACTATTATACAGGTAGGTACGTTAGACCACCCGAAAACCGGGTAGAAACCGTTCTCAACTGAATTGCGGATTAGTTCGACTAAAGCGGCGATCGCTTCTGGGCTATCTTTTCCTATTTCCCCCAAGCTATATGCCGATCGCTTCCAGGTGTTTTTCTCAACTGAAGTGTGAATTAACTCTGCTAAAGCGGAGATCGCTACTGGGCTATCTTTATCAATTTTACCCAAGATATCTGCCGCTTGCCACCGAGTAACTTCATCCTGAGAAGTATTGATTAATTCGACTAAAGTGGCGATCGTGTCTGGGCAATTTTTGCCGATTTCCCCCAAACTTCTGGTCGCTTCCCTCCGGGTATATTCATCACCTGAATTGCGGATCAACTCGATTAAAGCGGAGATAGCCCTTTGGCGATCTGTTTCTTTCAGAACTTCCCTTGCCCTCTCGACAATTGGATCGAGAAATGTCCGCCAATCCTGTTTTTGCTTATTAAAATAACCAAATCCCCAAATAACAATCTGCGACACAATCTCATCAGCAAGACTACAATCTTTAAACTCAGCAATCCCCGCAGCCGCTAGAAAATATGCCCGATATCCATAAAATTTATCCCACCCAACCTTAAACTTAACCAACGCCTTAATAAACGCTTCCTTCTCCTCCTTCCCTACATCGTCACGCCCCAACCACAGCAAAATAACCTCTTTCCACTGCTTCTCAAAAATGCGATACCTAGCATCAGGATGTTGCGGATTCTTAGGAATGTGATTCAAGAAAAAGTGCCAATCCTCAACCGCCAACGCCGCAAAATATTCCTGAAACGTCGGATGGTAAAAAGCATAAATCCCCTCCGCCGTCTCCGCATCCCTCGCCACTAAATTCAGCCAACCCAAACGACAAGCTAACTCAAACTGCGATGCACCCATCACCCGATATCCCACACTTTCTCGCAACTGAAACCGGGACGTTTCATTTAACATCCCTGAAAGTGCCAATTTCCCCAAAGCAGCATTCAATTCCTGCTGCTGAATCAAATTCAGGCGCGGTTTTTTCCACTGATACAAAGTTGTCACAAATCGTTGATAAAGCTTCGCCTTAGTATCCGGCAAATCCCCATCCAACGACTGCCAAGTGTCGCACAGCAGGGAACATCTCAGGGGATTTTTCACTAAATCTCGAATTCGCTCTTTCCCCGGTGCTGCTAATGCTTCGCGTAGCTGTTGAGAAAGATCCTCTCCAGCCCCCCTTGCTAAGGCTACCGTGTACACACCAACCCCTTGATAAGGGGAGGGTTGGGGTGGGGTAAAAAATTTACGATTCATTTAGGATTGCTATATATACTGCGAACCTGTTGAATTGAAAGTTTTACCGCATTCGTGAGCGCATACGTCCAACCTTTTGGAACAGGAAAAACTTTTCGTGAGGTCTTCGCGAAACCAATCTCTGGCGATCGCATCTTTCACTGATTGAGTTCTGAGAGAATTAAAGCCATTTCCATACTTTTCAATTAAAGCCAGCATTTGCGGTCTGTAAGTGTGGTTATAAACAGCGTATTTAGTATGACTTACCCAACAACAAGGCCAGAGTTCCGCTTCAAAACTGATAAAAATGTCTTTGCTAGCTTGAGTTTGACAGCTAATTTCTACATTTCGGTAGTAATTGTTTAGGCTACCAAATTTTTCTACAGCTTGGATAAATTGGTCTCCCTGGGGATTTTTATATTGTTCCAAGGATGGGGGTTGGAGTTCTTCGCTGGCTGGCTTTGATGGGACAGAAGGAGTTGCTTCTGGTGCTTGAGTGGTTTCGATTGCTATAGCTTGATACCAAGCATAATTTGCTTTTTCTGGTTGCCCCAACTGCGTCAACACTTTAGCCAAATTGCGATAAGCTCCTGCAAAATTGGGTTTAAGCTCGATCGCCTTTTGGTAATAAGCACTAGCTGGCTGCCACTGTTGCTGTTGAGCATAAAGACTGCCGACATTAGCATAAACTTCTGGAAAATTAGGCTGAATTTTGAGGGCCTTGGCGTAACAGTCTGCTGCTGCTTGCATCTTCCCCAAACCTTGAACAGCATTGCCTAAAGTTTTCCATGCTGCTGCAAAATTAGGTTGATTTTTTAGGGCTTGTTGGCTGGCTGCGATCGCCTCTCTTAGCAGTCCTTGTTTCAAACAGTCCTCAGCTTGTTGGTGGAACTGAAGCGCTGTATGTGTTTGATTTTGAGGGGCTGACGCATTAGTTGTTGCTGGTTGGTTGGGGCGATCGATCTTAGCGTCTACCTGAGAGTTTTCTGCTTTCTGAGGCTGTTGATTGGCGGACTCTTTATCATAAATCTCTTTCGCCACAAAACGAGAGGTTGCTTTCGGTACAAACTCGACAAATCCTAATTTTTGGGCTAAATCCCGTGCTGCTTCTACTTGGTGCTGGTTGTGTTCAAATATCAAGTAGTGCCATACAGCTTTTCCGCCAGCTTGGATGAAGGCATTAACCGACTGCATTATTCTATCCCAGTTGGTATTTTTGCGGTAAATGCTGTTAGTATCTGCCAAGCCGTCGATACTAAAAGTTACGCTGTCGTTTTCTCCTGTCATCGCCTTTGCCAGGGCTTGCCACCAGTCTGGATTGCGTCCGCTACCATTAGTATAAAGCCCGATTTGAGGAACTCCCATGCGATGCCAATATTCGATCGCCGGAATTGTGGTATTGCTAGTCATAGCATCGCCGTAGTTGCCGCACATATACACCAAATCCAACTGAGAGCAAAACTCTTGTGGGAAAATTCTCTCAATATCCTCCATCTTTAATTCTGCCCCCGGCAAAATCGGGTTGCCGGTGCGGGGACACTGGGGACAAGCTGCATTGCACCTGGAGGTAATTTCTACGCTGACTCTCCTGATATCTTCATATTTTAAGTACATGAGTTTTCTCCAATTAATTTGTGATTAATATTGAAATCGCGATCGACACAATTAGATAACAAGAGGTGTGATTGAGTGATTAAAAATTAAAATTATACCTTATGCCTGCAGGCTGTGAACATGATATAAGTTTTTTGTATAAAGACCGAGGCGGCGATGACGACTATCTTGATTTCAAATCTTAATCAAAAACCGCAGCTCGATCGACATCGAGCCGCGGTTTTTTTAAGCTAAAGTTTCAATTAATCCCGGCCGTTGAGAGCAATCAGCAGGCGCAGAATGAAAATGAACAAGTTGACGTAGGTCAAGTACATCGACAGAGCAGCGGGCAAATACTGATCGTCGCGGTAGCTGCGGGGTAATATGTAAAAATCGACGATCGCAGCGCCGGCAAATATAAACACGCCGATGCCAGAAATGCCAATTTCCAACCAGGTTGGGGTGTAGACGCCAAATAGAGATAGCAGAAACTGACCGCCAACGACGACTAACAAAGCAATCACACCTAAACTGATAGTTTTGGTGAGGGCCATGCCGTCTTGTTCAGAAAGGTTGGAGCCAATTTGGCGGGCGGCGATAAAAGTAATGCCACAGCCGAGGGCGGCAAAACCAATACCGGCGATGCCGACGCCTTCGCTTCTGAGGGCTATAGACACCAATCCGCTGAGGGTGTAGCCTGTAAGCAAGCTGTAGGTTGCCAGCAGAGGCAAAGCGGTATTTTTGTTATTTTGTTCGGCTGCGCCGCGGGCGACAAAGAACAGAATTAATTGTAGGACGATCGCGGCGATGAACGTGGGAAAGAAGATCCCAGGATAGTTACGAATCACTCCGAGGCCACCGTAGGTGCCGACAGCAGTTAAAACAAGTCCGCCGCCCACGAAGGGGAGAGCGTTGGAGATGACGTTGGGGCCTACCAGCGCGTGGTTTTTGGCCTCGCGCACGGCTTCGCGGAAATTGCTAGTGTTACTCACGAGGATTTACCTAATTTTGGCTGAGAATTGCTATCTATCATTTTGACAGCTTTACACTTTGTTTGCAAAACCTCAAAGAGTTTAAAGATTTGATAAAGAACGGGGGTGAAATCACTCCAACGCAGGGATCGATTGTTTATAATCGACTGCGTACAGGTCTGTGCCGTGTCGCCCTCTCGCACCGTTGCGCGTCGTGGCTAAGCTATAATTGAGTTTAAGAGGTCGGCGCTATCTGCGGTCAAGGGCTACCTTAAAGTCGATAAAATCGCAAATAGCGGATGTAAATCAATTTGGGATGGGGGATTTACGATTGCGGATTAAGGAGTATATGCTAGAGGCAGGGATCACAGTTAATTTTAGGCTTTTGATGGGCGACTTAGTTTAAACTAGAGACCAGAAACTTCAATAATGTAAAATCGCCAATCAAAAATCGCTTCCGTTAATTACTAAGGTAGCTCAGACAGAGGATACCCAGAAAATTAATGAATAGATCGAGTTCTATCGAAAAACTGCTAAATAGGTAATGTCCAATGCCCACATTTTTTGAGCGCAAATTATTGCCACCTACAGCCGGAATTTTATTGGCTGCCGCCGTTATTTCCGGCGGTCAACCTGCCGTTGCAGCTAATGTCCGAGCCGTTTATACCGCTACTTCTGGGCAGGGTTCAGAAAATTTGCTGCTGGCTAAAAATACCGAGCAATTCACCCAAGCAAATTCTGGAATACCGAGCCGGGGGCCGGCAAAGCCGGAGCCTCTCCCGGCAAGAATTCCTGAGCCTTCGGCGGTGGTAGGGTTGGGTTTAGTTGCGGGTTCGCTGGCGCTGACTCGCCGGAAAGTGAGAGTTAAAAATTAGACTTTTAGCCAAAAGTCTAATTTTTGGATTTTTAACCGCAGATACACGCGGATAATCGCAGATAAATCAGGATATCAGGATTTTAGCGGATCGCGTCGCGCAGAGCATTTTTAGTCATAGCTGCGATCGACTGTTCGGTAGCTTTCGGCAAGTGATAGTATTTCCCTCCAGAAGTCTTGGCCAATTCCTTCGCAAAGCCAGTCGAAATAAACTTGCTCTCGGTATCAATCACCAGCAACTGCATTCCCAAACCGCGAATTTTGGCAGCAATTTCTAACAATTCTTTCTTAATATCAGGCTTTTCTCCATCTACAATCGGTTCCCCCAAAGAACGAGCCAAAGGAATATTACCGCGTCCGTCAGTAATGGCGACAATCGCAACTTGACCGATATCTCCAGACTGACGCGCGTTGACTCCGACGCGCACGGCTTGAGTCAAACCGTGGGCCAGGGGGGAACCGCCGCCACAGGGCAAACGTTCCAAACGCTTGCGGGCCAAGGCTATCGAGCGAGTCGGCGGTAGCAGCACTTCTGCTTGTTCTCCGCGAAAGGGAATCAGAGCAACTTGGTCACGGCTTTGATAAGCTTCTGTCAGTAGCTGCATGACTGCACCTTTGGCCGACTGCATCCGGTTGAGGGCCATCGAACCGGATGCATCGACGACAAAGACGACTAAAGCTCCAGCTTTTCTGGCCAAGCGCTTCGCCCGAATGTCTCCCTGTTCCACAAATACACTGCGCTGAACCCCCCCTTGACCCCCCTTACTAAGGGGGGGTTGGCTCGCCTGTTGCCCCCCCAAGCTTCGGGGGGGTTGACTCGCCTCTTGCCCCCCCTTACTAAGGGGGGGTTGGGGGGGGTTAGAATTCCTGTCGCGACGGGCTTTTTGGTAAGGTGCGGCGGCTCTGAGGGTGGCGTCAACGGCGATGCGGCGGACGGGGCCTTTGGGCAATACTGGCTTGACGTAACGGCCTCTATCTTCGGAGAAAATGGTGCTGCGGCTGCCGGATTTGCCTTGTTTGTTGGCGGATTGTTGGGCGAATAAAAGCACGCTGGGGTCGAGAATTACGCCTTCGGGGTCGAAGAGAAATTCTTCGGGAATGGTATCTTTTTCTGGTTCTTCTTCAGGTTCCGGGTTGTCTTCATCCTCTTGGTCTTCTTCGTCTTCTTGCTCGTTTTCTGGTTCGTCTTGTTCTTGTTCTGACTGCTTTTGGGGAGGCGGTGGGGGGGGCGGAGGAGGAGAGTTTTCGTCTGGGGGAGTTTGGATGATGGTGGCGCGGGGTACGATGACTAATTCTACGGCGCGGCGCAGGTCTTCGGCGTTAACTTCTGTGCGTCCTTCGATGGCGGCGGCGGCTTTGGCGACGCGGACTGCGAATATTTCGGCGCGGTGTCCTTGAACGCCTCCCCGGATGGCTTCTTCTACTAGGTAGGCAATTTGTTCGCGTTTAATGCTGACATCTTTGAGCCATTCTCTGGCTAGGATGATTTGGGTTTTGAGGTTGTCGGTGTCTTCGCTGTATTGATTGAGAAAGTCTTGGGGGGATCGGGAGTAGGATAAAGCTTGTTCTACTGCATAGACTCTTTCTTCTATTTCGAGTGCTGCGTCGGCTGAAAGTACGATCGCGATGCGATCGAGCAAATGTTCTCTGAGCGGCCCTTCTTCGGGGTTGTAGGTGGCGATAAATAGAGGTTTGCAGGGGTGTTGGAAGCTAATGCCTTCGCGCTCTATTTGGTTGCGCCCTTCGGTTAATACTGTTAGCAATTGGTTGGAAATGTTGTCGTCGAGGAGGTTGATTTCGTCAACATAAAGTACGCCTCGATTTGCTTGGGCTAAGAGTCCGGGTTGAAATACGGTTTGGCCGAATTTCACTGATTGTTCGACATCGACTGAACCTAAGAGTCTGTCTTCGGTGACACCCAAAGGAATTTGAATGAAGGGTGTGGGAATTATTTCTGTATTTGGGGAATTAGTATCGGTGGTGTGGCCATCTTGCCCGCCATTTTCTGGTAACAAGCCTGATGCCTGTTCTGCAATAATTTCATGAGGTTCGGCGTTGCAAAAAGAATCTTTAACAATTTCAATGGGTGGCAGTAAGGAGTGCAAGGCGCGGGCCATTACTGATTTTGCTGTACCGCGACGGCCTGCGATCGCAACTCCTCCCAATCCGGGATCGACTGCTGCTAACAGCAGGGCTAATTTGATTGCTTCTTGCCCGACTACGGCGGTGAGGGGAAAGGCGGTGGTGGAAGGGCTAAGGTTGGCTGCGGGCATAGGATTTTCGGATGTAAAAATTTGAACTTAATGTTTAGCTTACTTCTTGGAGTATTTTAACTTCTTGCGGCAGAATCACGGTAAAAGTTGAGCCGACTCCTATTTCTGATACTAACTCGATTTTGCCTTGCAGCAGCGTGACGAGCCTCGATACTATCGCTAATCCCAGACCGGTGCTGTCGGTAGGAAAGAGCTGTTTGCCTGCTTCTCCTGCTTGAAAGAAGGGGTCAAAGATACGGTTTGTATCTTCGGGGGCGATGCCAATGCCGGTATCTGTAATTGCGATCGCCCAATTTCCTTCTCCAGCATGGCGGCAACTTAATTCGATGCTACCAGATTCTGTATAGCGAATGGCATTGCTCAGCAGGTTGATCAGAATTTGTTGCAGCCGCCCAGAGTCGGAGATTACTTGTGTTGGGCCGCCGTCGCTGGTAACAGCGAGCTTTAGTCCTTTAGCATCAGCAATGGGCTGCATCATTTCTACTACGGTGTTAATTACCGATCGTACATTAGTTCGCTGCAGGTTAAGTTTAATTTTTCCGGCATCGGCGCGAGAAAGTTCTAGTGTGTCATTAATCATGCGGAGCAACTGTCTGCCGTTACGCAATACTCGCTCGATGTGTTCGATGCCGGGGAGGGTATCTTTGACTTCAGATTGCCATCTTTCTTTTCGCAGGAATAATTCGGAATAACCAATAATTGAGTTGAGAGGAGTTTTGAGTTCGTGAGCCAAATGGTAGACGTTTTCTTGATTGACGCTGACGAGGCGAGAGAGTTCTTGATTGGTGAGTTTTAACTGAGTTTGGATTTGTTGAAGTTCCTGCAGCCTCTGAGCAACGTAGCTATTGAAACACTGGGCAATTGCTTCGTCTACTACGGCATCTATGAGCCTAACAGCTCTGAATACGTCGGCGGTGGTTCCTGCTAGCAATTCTGATTCTAACTGCGAGAATATTACTTGACGCAATAAGTGGTATTCCCGCGCTACTTCTGCAGCGTCGTAGCCTTGTTCTGCTCTGAGAAATCCGTGATCTAAACTGGCTTCAATTATTACTTTTATTTCGCTGTGTTGATATTGGGAAAGCACTGTGGCCATCGCCGCCAGCAGGTGAGGTATGTGATTTTCGATTGCTGAGTGCGGTAAGCCATCAGCGGTTTCAATTTTCCGATCCTGACGAACTGCTTCAATCCAGTTTTTGACGATAGTATCGGTTTTGTCGGCGAGCACTTGGCTGTAGTCCATGATGTCGGCGTGGGGGTTGAGTTTGGCAGAGATTGCCCATGCTTCATTGTAGTGGAGCGATCGCCAGATTGCCATACCAAACTTCGGGCGATCGCGACCCTGCCAAAAGAAGTAGTTTTGAGGTGATTTTTTCCCAGTGCCGGAACTCTCTCTAGGGGTCGATCCCAGCTTGTTGCTACAATAATCAGCCCTTCAACCTATTGACAGAAGAGCCATAAAGTAGTAGATTGCCTCACACTAATAGTTTTTAATTTTAAGTTTTAAATTTTTTAGGGGAATAAATGGAAAACGTACAAGCTGTGATTGCTGCAACAACATTTATATGTGTAGTTTTCTTAATAATTACAGAATGGATACACCTCACAGTAGCGGCATTTCTGGGAGCGGTGATTCTGGTTTTTACCCATGTGATGACGTTAAACAACGCGATCGAATATATCAGTCGGAGTCACGCAACACTGGGCTTATTTTTCGGAGTCATGGTAATGGTGAGAGCCTTTGAGCCTACCAAAGTATTTGAATATTTGGCAACTCAAATAGTTATTTTGGCTAAAGGCAAAGGCAAAAATTTATTGCTGGGCATTGTCGCAATTACTACGCCAATTTGTGCAGTTTTGCCCAATGCTACGACAGTCATGCTGCTAGCACCATTAATTCCGCCAATAGCCCAAGAAGTCGGGGTAGATTTTGTGCCGTTACTGATTTTAATGGTATTTGTGGCTAACAGTTCGGGACTGCTGACAATCGTGGGAGATCCGGCGACATTCATTGTCGGCGATGCTATTAACATGAGCTTTGCAGATTACCTAGCTCAATTAAGTTTGGGCGGGGCGATCTCAGTAGCAGTCTTAGTGGCGATCCTACCTTGGCTGTTTCCCGAAATCTGGAACAAAAAATTAGAAGATTTGGATAACTTGCCGCACCCAAAAATTAATCACCAGCGAGTCTTAGCAGTGGGCGGTGTAATTATAGCTTTCGTGCTGACATTTTTTGTAATAGGAGAGTCTCTGCCCGTGCCTATTTCACCGGCGGCGGTTGCTTTGTTGGGGGCTGCATTGGCAATGCTCTTAGCTCACCATTCCCAAATTGATTCTGTTAATAATATTTTGCGGGATTTAGATTGGAGCACGCTGCTATTTTTTATGTCATTTTTTGTGCTAATTGGCGGTTTGGAAAAAACCGGGATTATCGGTCATCTGTCAGGTTTTTTAGCAGTTATTTTAGGAAAAAATATTTTTTTTGGTTCTTTAGGTTTGTTATTTGTTGTGGGTTTGATGTCGAGCTTGGTGCCCAACATTCCGCTGGTGGTGGCGATGGTGCCGCTGCTAAAACAGTATGTTGTCAATGTCGGGTTGGCACCGGCAGAAGTCCTGGCTCCGGATTTTGCAGGGCAGTTTCCACCTGCTGTGCTGCCGCTGTTTTATGCGATGATGTACGGGGCAAATTTAGGGGGAAATGGCAGTTTGATAGGAGCTTCTTCTAATATAGTGGCGGCGGGAATTTCTGAACTGCACGGACGCCGGATTTCTTTTCAAACTTTTCTGCGTTACGGATTTCCTGTGATGGCGTTGCAATTGGTGGCTGCGGCTGTTTATGTAACTATTCGGTTTCTGATTTGAAGAAGTCATTAGTCATTAGTTATTAGTCATTAGTTATTAGTCATTAGTTTTGTTGCGAGAGGAATAAAGAAGGAGTAAGGTGCTTAGGTTGCAGCCTAAATATAGAGATTGAAGTGAGTCCTGAATCTAAACTCCATCCAATTCTAAGGGGAAAATTACAGTGAAGGAGGTGCCAACTCCTACTTCAGAAACTAATTCGATTTTACCTTGCAAGAGGTTGACTAATCGAGCGACAATTGCTAGCCCTAAGCCGGTACTGTCAGGCATCACAGAACCCAGGGAGTTGTTGGCCCGAAAAAATGGCTGAAAAATCCGATCGCAGTCTTCTGAAGCAATGCCAATTCCTGTATCGGTGATGCAGATACTCCAATGTTGGTCTGGCAATAATTCGGTTTTTATGGTAATAGTACCAGCTTGGGTGTAGCGAATGGCGTTGCTCACCAAGTTACTGACAATTTGCTGCAAGCGCAAGTAATCTGTCATAACTTGATCGAGAACCGGATCGCAGTCAATTGCGATCTCTAAATTTTTTGCTTTAGCCAAAGGCTCGATTATTTCGACAATAGTGCCGATCGCCGATTGCACATTGGTCGCAGTTAGCTGCAAATTTATGCGTCCCGCGTCGTACCGCGAGATTTCGAGAGTATCGTTAATTAATCTAAGTAATAGTCTGCCGTTGTTGAGGACTTTATCAATATGTGCCAAATTGGGAGCCGAATCTTTAACTCTAGGATTGTTTATTTGGCGCAAAAACAATTGTGAGTAGCCAATAATAGAGGTGAGGGGAGTTTTCAATTCGTGAGCTAAGTGAGATATATTCTCTTGACTGGCGCGAAGTAAGCGACTCAGCTCTTGATTTGTAAGTTGCAATTGGTTTTGCATCTCCTGTAGTTCTTGGAATCTTGCCTGGGTATAGGTTTGAAAACAGTCAGCAATTGCTTCGTCGAGGGCAGTGTCAATTAAGCGATAAGCTCGGTTCACTTCAGCGGCTGAGCCTTTTAGCAATTCTGGTTCTAAAGCATCGAAAATTACCCTCCGCAGCAAGCGGTATTCCCGGGCAATTTCTTGGGCATCGTAGCCTTGTTGTGCCCTGACATTCCCGTGGTCTAAACTTTCTTGTATAACTGCCCGAAAGTCGCTTTCTTTTGATTCGGACAGCATAGTTACGATCGCTTGCAGTACGATGGGAAGGCTGTCGCGCACGGAATCGTAGGTGAGTTGCTTGGCGGTGCCGATTTCCTCGTCGCCCCGAACAGCTTCGATCCAGTTTTGGACAATTATGTCAATTTTATCTTGTAGCGCTTGGCTAAAATCTATCATTGCTTTTATAGAAATCAAGTAAGCGATCGTATTTTATATTTCTAGATTACTTTAATAGTTAACTTTTTGAATTTTCTCTCAACTTTTGGGCTTCGCCGCCGATCGCCAATTGCTACTCCTAAAGACATATTGACACAATTAAATGCTCGTGCTACCTTATGTTAAATTGGCTTAAAAAGTCAAGCCTAATCCAGCACTGCGCGATCGAACCAAGCGTGTGGCTGGAGCGGAGGAACCAATTTTCGGGGCGAATCTCTAGAGAATTAAAAAGCAAAGTTAAAAATTGCCAAATTTGAGTGTAATTTTTGATTTTGAAATCTCACGAGAAGGACATCTCTCAGTCCTAGCCCGTCAGCTAACTTCGCAGGCATTGAGAAGAGACTGAAAAGCCAACTTTCTGAACAAGATAGTTTGGCTTCGTCAGTGTCTCAGGTTGGTATTGTTCAAGATTCTTGTACCTGCCCTGACTCTGAAGGAGTTTGAAATGTTCATACAGCTTAATTTATCTGCGATCGCAGTTGCAGGAGTTGCAGCGTGGAAGCGGGTAAAACCCGTTGTCATCCGAGATGCTGTTTTGTTGCCTGCTGCGGGTTTTTTGGGAATTCTGGGCTTGTGGTGGATTGTTGCCAGCTTCAACAGCGATTTGATTCCCACTCCCTATCAGGCGTTAATCGCTAACTTAGATTACATATTCCATCCATTTTACCAGCGCGGGCCTGGAGATTTAGGCATTGGCTGGCTGCTGCTAGCGAGTTTGCGGCGGGTGTTGGTGGGATTTTTGCTAGGTGCTGCAGTTGCGATTCCCGTGGGATTTCTCATCGGGATGTCTAAACCAGCAATGATGGCGCTCAATCCGCTGATTCAAATCTTCAAACCGGTGTCGCCGCTAGCTTGGCTGCCCATAGCTTTATCGATTTTTAATTTAGCAGAGCCGTCGGCAATTTTTGTCATATTCATCACGTCTTTGTGGCCGACAATTATCAACACAGCTTTGGGAGTTTCTAACGTTTCCAAGGATTATCTGGATGTGGCGCAAGTTTTGGAAATGCCACGCTGGAGGCGAATTACCAAGATAATTTGGCCGGCGAGTTTGCCATACATTTTTACAGGTTTGCGGATTAGTTTGGGGATTGCTTGGCTGGTGATTGTGGCGGTGGAAATGCTGACAGGCGGTGTGGGAATTGGCTTTTTTGTCTGGGATGAATGGAGCCGTTTGAACCTGAGTTCGGTATTTTTAGCGGTGTTTGTAATTGGTTTAACTGGATTGTTGCTCGACGCTGCTGTTGACAAAGTTCAGGAATTAGTAACGCATCGATCCGTCATTAATCATTAGCGATTAGTCAGTAGTCATCAGTCATTAGTCAGCAGCGAACAGTTAACTATCAACTGTCAACTGTAAGGTGCGTCGCTCATCGATGGTCGATTTTTGTTTGTGATGGTTGGTGGCGACGCACCCTACAACTACAACTTCAAATCTAAAATCTAAAATCTAAAATCTAAAATTGTATGAGTGACAAGTTTTCCAATGAATGGAAGCGCCGCGAGTTTTTGCAAGGAATGGGCTCGGCGGTGGCGGGAATGGCTTTATCTGGTTGTGGAATTAGCGCGGATCGATCGGCAAAAGGACTGACAGAAGAAGCCTCAGCCGTAAAGCCGGTGGTCGATTCCCGAACCTTAGAAAAACCAAATTTAACCGTAGGATACGTGCCGGTTAACGATTGTGCACCATTTGCGATCGCCTGGAAAAAAGGCTTTTTCCGCAAATACGGTTTAAACGTCAAACTCAACCGCGAAGCAAGCTGGGCAACCTCCCGCGACGGCCTCATCTTCGGCCGCCTCGACGCCTCCCCAGTCGTATCCGGCGCGGTCACAAACGCCCGAATTGGCGCAGAAGGAGCGCGCCACGCACCCCTGTGCGCGGCAATGACAATTCACCGCCACGGCAACGCCATGACGATGAACAAAGCTATGTGGGATTTCGGTTTACGCCCGTGGAACGAATACAACGGCAATTTGGAAGAATTTGGCAAACAATTTCGAGCTTTTTTTGACAGTCAGCCGTCGGAAAAAAGGGTTTGGGCAGTTGTTCTGAGTTCTTCGATTTACGAATACTTTGTCCGCTACATATCGGCGGCTGCGGGTGTCGATCCGTTGAAAGAATTTCGGGTAATTATTGTGCCGCCGCCGCAGATGGTAACGAACATCAGGATTGGCGCCATGCAGGCTTACATGGTGGCAGAACCTTGGAATACGCGGGCAATTCAAGGCAATTTGGGAGTGGGTTTTACCTTCGTGCAAGGCAAGGAAGTTTGGCTGGGGCATCCCGATCGCCTTTTGGGAGTAATGCAATCTTTCATTGAGGAAAATCCGAAGACTTATTACTCGCTGGTTAAGGCAATGGTGGAAGCTTGTCAGTATTGCAGCCAGCCGGAAAATCGCAGTGAAATAGCGGCGCTGCTGACTGAGCGATCGTTTACGGGGGCGAAACCGAAAAAAGGGGCGATCGACAAATTTACGCGGCCGGCAATTGTTGGCGACTACAACTATGGAGGGTTTGACGAAAAAGACCGCACCATACAATCGGAAGATGCAACTATTTTCTATGACATTCCTAAGAATTTGCCTCAAATACCCGGAAATCATTCAACATTTATGTGGCAGTCTCAGAGTATTTGGTTGATGACTCAAGCCGCTCGCTGGGGACAGATTAAAGAAGTGCCAAAAAATGCTGAGGAATTAGCTAAAAAAGCTTGGAGAACCGACCTTTACCGCAAGATTGTTGCCGAAATAGGTATCAATTGTCCCCAGGAGGATTACCAAGTGGAACCTGCGGAACTTTTCATTGATAAAAAGGCATTTGATCCTAGCGATCCGGTGGGTTATTTGAATAGTTTTGAAATTCGAGCCCACCGCCCTCAGTCTTTTTTTCAGTCTTAATGTTTGAGATGTTGCGCTTTTCCTAATGTCCCGCCAGGGAATGAATTCCCTGGCTAATAGAAGACAGTCGGTTGAAACTTATATCTTGCACCATTCTCAATAAGCATTTTAGGAACAGGCAAGATGCCTGTTCCACAAGAAAATTCACTCTTTGTGGAACAGGTATCTTGCCTGTTGCTGACAATGGTGCAAGATGTGAGTTGAAACCGACTGACCAATTTTAGGATTTAGGCAATAGCCCGAAAATTCAATTAGCACTTTACTACTTTTTAGGAGAATACCGTGAGCCAATACCCTTCTACTTCTACCAGTACCAAAAATTCCGTCAAGAGCGATCGTCTATTTCTAGAAATTGACAACTTGTTCAAGTCGTATAAAAATGGTGACGGTACAGAATTTAGCGTTCTCGAAAATATCAATTTAAGTATTGGAGAAAACGAATTTATTTCGGTAATTGGTCACTCTGGGTGTGGCAAATCAACGCTGCTAAAAATAGTGGCGGGTTTGGAAAAACAGAGCGGGGGAATGGTGACACTGGAAGGAAAAGAAATTCGCAAACCGGGAGCCGATCGCATGATGGTATTCCAGCACTACGGATTGCTGCCTTGGCTGACGGTGCGGGAAAATATTCGGCTGGCAGTTGATGAAGTTTTGCAAAGTCTTAGCCGTTCCGAGAAGATTAGTCTTGTCAACGAACACCTAGCAATGGTAAACTTAACATCGGCAGCCGATAAATATCCAGACGAAATTTCAGGGGGCATGAAACAGCGGGTTGGGATTGCGCGAGCTTTGGCGATTCGACCGAAAATGTTATTAATGGACGAACCGTTTGGAGCGCTGGATGCTCTGACTCGCGGTAAGTTGCAGAAACAGGTGCTGGACATCTGGGAAAATCACAGACAAGCTGCAATGATGATTACTCACGATGTGGATGAAGCTATCTATATGTCCGATCGCATTGTGCTGATGACAAATGGCCCGGCTGCGACGATAGGTGAAATTTTGTCAGTGCCGTTTGCGCGCCCGCGCGATCGCCAAGAGTTGCGGGAATCCCAGGAGTATTACGAACTCCGCAACTATGCTTTGAATTTTCTCGATCGCTACTTTACCCAAGACGAATAACGCCCGACGAACAGAGAAAACAATTCACTTAATAGAGGTCAAGCCTGTGAATCTCAAAACAATGTTAGCGCGTTTTGAAAGTGCATTGGGATACCAAAATTTAGCAGAAGAAATGGTGTTGCTGCCGGAGCCAAAAGTACCCATTTCTAAGAAATCCAAATCTCCACAACAGCCAAAAACTATCAATTTTATTGTCGGTTACAACAGTTCTCCCCAAAGTCAAATAGCTCTGGATATTACCCTTTGGATGGCGCATCAAACTCGTTTAGTAACAACTAAAGAAGTCACGGTTCAAGTTGTCTACGTGATCGACGAATCGCCCAAAAGTTACGGCGAAGATAGTTGCAAACTTGCTGTAGCAAATGCCTTGGCGGCACAGCAGAAAGTGTCTGATTTAGAGGGAACATTCGCCCTTAATTGTGCAGCACCTGCACTCGCTTTACCAACCGAAATCCCATCGGTATCCCAGCAAAACACTTGGATCGATCCGCATTATTTCCAAGCAATTTATGGTCAAAATAATGAGTACGAGGTAGCAGATAAGTTGCTGTGGCAAGCGCGCTGTTTGGCTGAGGAATGGCGCGGTTTATTCAAAGCTCATTTACGCATCGGGCGGGTTGCTACAGAACTGAGAAATGTGGTTGAATTAGAATCAGCAAATTTACTGTTCTTGGGCTGTGGTTCTGGCAACCATCGGCTGGTTAGGGAACTAGGCAATAATTTTCCGTGCTGCGTACTCGGGATTCCTTCGGCACTCAGCTATCACATGGATGTTCAGCCTGAAGAAAGTTTGAGCAAGTTACAGTTGGCGACAACTATACCTGCACGTTAAACTTGTTCACTTGTTGGGCCAGAATCTAATATGTAAGGTGCAGCGCACCCTACCGCTATAATTCGCGCGCCAAACTTTTTTTGCCTTAGTCCTAAGTTGATGAAAAATTAAAAATAGTTTCCTCCCTCGAAGTCCTAATTATGAGACAATTAGGACTTTTTTTGATTGTGGAGAATTTTAAAAATTCTCGTCAAATAAAATTATCGGCACTTATCTGATCGTAGACAGTTCGTTAACTAATTTTATCTTTCCCCGGCACACAGAGCGCAGCAGGCGATCGATCGAGCGTTTGTCTTCCTCAGTCAAAGTTTCATCAAAAATAGCAGCCATCAAACCGTACCTATCCGCTAGAGTAATGTCAGGGTAAACGCATCTAAATTAATTTGACAAACACCTAAATTTGTGCATTACTAAATAACTAAAAAAAACTTTTAAA